>NZ_JAAKZY010000200.1 GCF_011045015.1 Streptomyces scabichelini
TCGTATGCCCGTCGCAGGGTGGGCATACGGCCCTTTGCTGGTACACGGCCCTGGTGGCCTGAGACCGAACCTACGCGACGGGCATACGACGCACCGACCCACGCCCCCTCCCGCCGGTGGGAGGGAGCGGGTAGTTGGGGGTGCGGGCTTTTCGGGGGCGTGTGCTTTCTCCGGGCGCGGTGAGGCGCAGGCTTTTGCTTTTCAGGGGCGCGGGGAACTGCGCGACCAGCCACGACGGCGCTGCAGCCGACAACGAACCCAACCGCTCAACCGCCGGAGGCGCCCCGGTGCTGCCGAAGACGCGAAAACGCCGCCAACCCGTCCGGCACCCACGCCCACTCAGTAAGCCGCCGCTCCACCTCGGCCTCCGGCAGGAAGTCGTGCCAGGCGACCTCCTCCGGCTGAGGGTTCACCGGCGACGAGCAGAGCACCTCGTACACGGCCGACCACCAGCTCTGACCGGCCCCGTCGTCGTACAGGAACTTGAAGAGCGGGACGGGGCGGGGCAACCCGGAGACGCCCAGTTCCTCTTCGGCCTCCCGCAGCGCCGCGTCGTCGTATGTCTCGCCCGCCCCTACGACCCCGCCGACGAACATGTCGTACAGGGAGGGGAAAACCAGCTTGGTCGGGGTGCGCCGATGGATGAACAGGCGCCCCGAGGCATCGCGGACCTGGATGAACACACACCGATGCCGCAATCCCCGCGCGTATGCCTCCCCGCGGGGAGCCTGCCCGACAATCCGGTCATGCTCGTCGACGATGTCGAGGATCTCGTCAGCTGCGCTCATACGGCCATTCATACAGGGCGGGCATCCCGTACCCGCTCCTTCGGCGCCGGTGCCATCCCGCTCGGCATGGCCGGATGCAGTCCGAGAAGCACTACCCCCACCACGATCCCGGTCAGCCCGGCCGCCTCCCAGGCGAGAGCCCCCGTGTCGGTGCGCAACCGGTCCCCGAGGAATCCGACGCCGCAGGCGATCCCGGCGAGCGGCTGCGTCGCGGTCAGTGCGGGCAGTGACATTCGCAGGGGCGCGGTCTCGAACGCGCTCTGCACCAGGACGAGCCCCGTGACCCCAAGCACCAGTACCGCGTACGGCTGCCACCCGGTGACGAGCGCGGTCCAGCCGCCCTCGGAGAAGCGCTGGCCGCTCACGCGGGTGAGTGCGTCCTGCACGCCGTACAGCAATCCGGCGGCGGAGGCCAGCAGTACCGGTCCCGCACTCAGCCGCGAACGCTTCGCATACGTGGTGAGCAGCAGCGCGAGGCCCAGCATGACTCCGATGATCAACCAGTGCCGCAGCGGATCGGTGAGGGCGTCGCCGCCCTCCGGCTGCCCCGCCACGATGAACGCGGTGACGCCGCCCGCGAGCAGTACGAGCCCCGCCCAGCCCTGGCGGCCCAGCGGCTGCCGGGTCTGCCGACGGGAGAGGAGGAGCGCGAAGAGGAGGTTGGTCGCGAGCAGTGGCTCCACCAGGGAGATCTCGCCGTTGCCCAGGGCGATCGCGCCGAGGACCATGCCGGCCGTCATGAGCCCGATGCCGCCCAGCCAGCGAGGCACCCGTACGAGGTCGAGGAGCAGCCGGGGGGAGAGGAAGTCGCCCAACGGGGCGTGTGCCGCCGCGTTCTGCTGGAGGACGAAGCCGAAGCCCAGGCAGCAGGCCGCGCTGACGGCGAGGACGAGGACCAGTAGCGACACGCTGCTTACCTCAGGGTCGTCGGACGGGGACAGCCCCGGCAGCCGGGGGCGGATGTCCGGTCGACTGTAGCCGCCCCGGTTGTGTTGGCGCTGCGGGATGAGCGGCATCCGGGCAGTTGACTCGGTCACGCCGTTGCCCAAGGATCTGACCGACCAGTAACAAGGCCGAGGAGGACCTGCTCATGGCGTACGACGCAGATGTGATCGTGATCGGGGCGGGCCTCGCCGGGCTCGCGGCGACCGCGGAGCTCGTCGACGCGGGCCGCAAGGTGATCCTTCTCGACCAGGAGCCGGAGCAGTCGATCGGCGGCCAGGCGCACTGGTCGTTCGGCGGACTGTTCTTCGTGAACTCGCCCGAGCAGCGCCGTATGCGGATCAAGGACAGTCATGCGCTGGCCCTCCAGGACTGGCTGGGCACCGCCGCCTTCGACCGCCCCGAGGACCACTGGCCGCGCAGGTGGGCCGAGGCGTATGTGGACTTCGCGGCCGGTGAGAAGCGGTCGTGGCTGCACGGTCAGGGCGTGCGGTTCTTCCCGGTGGTGGGCTGGGCCGAGCGCGGCGGTTACGACGCGAACGGCCACGGCAACTCCGTGCCGCGCTTCCACATCACCTGGGGGACCGGGCCCGGACTGGTCGCGCCGTTCGAGCGGCGGGTGCGCGCCGGAGTCGCGCGTGGCCTCGTACAGCTCAAGTTCCGGCATCGGGTGACCGGGCTGTCGCGCAGCGCCGGTGCGGTGGACACGGTCACCGGCGAGATCCTGGAGTCCTCGGACATCGAGCGCGGGCAGGAGAGCAGCCGCACGGTCACCGGGGCCTTCGAACTCCGGGCCCAGGCGGTGATCGTCACCTCGGGCGGCATCGGCGGCAACCACGAACTCGTACGCGCCAACTGGCCGGAGCGGCTGGGCACTCCGCCGGAGCGGATGATCTCCGGCGTACCCGCGCACGTCGACGGCAAGATGCTCGCCATCGCGGAGGACGCGGGCGCGCATCTCATCAACCGCGACCGCATGTGGCACTACACCGAGGGCATCCAGAACTGGAATCCCGTCTGGGACAACCACGGCATCCGCATCCTGCCCGGACCGTCGTCGTTGTGGCTGGACGCGCGGGGCAAGCGGCTGCCGGTGCCGCTCTTCCCCGGCTTCGACACCCTCGGCACGCTCGAGCACATCATGAAGACCGGGTACGACTACACATGGTTCGTGCTCGACCAGAAGATCATCGGCAAGGAGTTCGCGCTCTCGGGTTCCGAGCAGAATCCCGATCTGACCGGGAAGTCCGTCAAGGACGTCATCGGGCGGGCGCGCGCCGACGTCCCCGGTCCGGTGAAGGCCTTCATGGACAACGGAGTCGACTTCGTCGTGGAGAGGGATCTGAGCGCGCTCGTCCGCCGTATGAACGCGCTCACGAAGGAGCCGCTGATCGACGAGGCCGAGCTGCGCCGCGAGATCACCGCGCGCGACCGGGAGATCGTGAACCCGTTCACCAAGGACCTCCAGGTCACGGCCATCCGCGGCGCCCGCAAGTACCTCGGCGACAAGCTGATCCGCACGGCCACCCCGCACCGCATCCTCGACCCCAAGGCCGGACCGCTGATCGCCGTACGCCTGAACATCCTCACCCGCAAGACCCTCGGCGGCCTGGAGACCGACCTCTCCTCCCGCGTACTCACCGAAGGTGGCGACCCCCTGACCGGCGTCTACGCGGCCGGCGAGGCGGCCGGCTTCGGAGGCGGCGGCGTCCACGGCTACCGCTCCCTCGAAGGGACCTTCCTCGGCGGCTGTCTCTTCTCGGGCCGAACGGCGGGCCGAGCGGCGGCGAAGGCGGTGGACTGAGCGTCAGCGAAGGCGGCGGGCCGGGGCCCGGGACCAACTCCCGGCCCGCGATGCCCGTTTCCTGAGCCGATTGACACGAGTAGCGTATTTGTCAGGCTTGACGGAAAGCGTTGGGTGGAGGTTGGCTGTGCGTGATCAGTCGCTGGCGTGATCGCGTCCTGTGAGGAAGTCCCGCGGTGTCCCCACCCCCACCTCCCCTTGGCCGCGGCCGCAAACGAGCGGCCCATGCCTTCGACGCCGCTCTCGGTGACGCCGAACTCATCGCCGCCCGCGCCGCGTTGGCGCAGGGCCGGTGGACCGCCGTACGCGCCCTGCTCGCAAAGGCCGGCGACGACTGGGACCGCCGGGGACATCGCGTCACGGTGCTCGCGCAGGAGCCCACCACCCACGCCTGGGCCCGCGACTGGCTGGTCGCCGAACCGGAGTCCGCCGATGCCACCGTCCTGCTCGCCGTGGCCACCGTGCAACGCGCCCTGCACGGCAAGGCGAAGCCGGAGCGGGCGCGCGAGGCCTGCCGTGCCGCGGCCGGGCTCGCACCCGCCGACCCCACGCCCTGGCTCGGCCTGCTGATGCTGGAGCGTCATCTCGGCGCGGAGGGTGACGTGGTGCGGCTCTTCGACGAGGTGCGGCACCGGTATCCCGATCACCATCACGCCCACCATCTGATGGCGGCCCGGCTCGCCGAGCGCCGGCCGGAAACGGGCCAGGATCCGCTGCACGAGGTCTACGACTTCGCGGCCTGGTCCGCCGAACACGCGCCCGCCGACTCGCCGCTCGCGATCCTGCCCGTCGTCGCGCACGCCGAGCGCTACCGCGTCCTTGCCGCCGCGGGCAGTGCGCCCGCCGACCCCGTGGCCTCCGGGCACTGGGTCGGCCGCCGGGCCCGCCAGGTGATGAAGGCGGCCTTCGACTGGTGGCTGGAGTGGGAGCGCGACGACCACCCGCGCAGCCACATCGACCTCAACTTCCTCGCCCACGCCAAGTTCTGCGAGGGCCGGAGCGCCGAGGCCACCGCCCTGTTCCACCGCATCGGACCGCACGCGACCCCGGCGCCGTGGTCGTACCCGGACCGGGACCCGTACAAAGCCTTCCGTGCCGCACGCGCCAGCGCGCTCGGCACGGCGTGAGCACGACCAGCGAGCGACCACTTCACATCCGAAAGGACAACCCCGCGATGACGACGGGCAGTTCGAACACCTCGAGCGCGAGCAGACCGGCAGCCGACGGCAGCGGCATCAGCACCTTCAAAGGACAGGAGCGCGCGCTGCGCGCCGACCGGCTCGGTACGGGGGGCCTGCTGCTCTCCGTCCTCGCGGCGACCGCCCCGCTCATGGTGGTCGCGGGTGTCATGCCCACCACATTCGCGGTGATGGGCATCGTCGGCCAGCCGCTGCTCTTCGTCATCCTCGGAGTGGTGCTCGTCCTCTTCAGCGTCGGCTACGCGGAGATGAGCCGCCACGTCCACAACGCGGGCGCCTTCTACGCGTACATCTCCCGCGGCCTCGGCGCCACGGCGGGCTCGGGGGCCGCGGCGGTCGCGCTGGTCGCCTACAGCGCTCTGCAGGTCGGCATCTTCGGCATCTTCGGCTTCGAGGTGTCCGGACTGTTCGGCACCTACCTCGAAGTCGAAGTCGCCTGGTGGATACCGGCGTTGGCCGCCGCGCTCGTCGTCGGCGCGCTCGGCTGGCTGAAGATCGACGTGAACGCGCGCGTGCTCGGTGTGCTGCTGCTCATCGAGGTGGCGCTCGTCGTCATCTTCGACGTCGCGGCCGTCGCCGACCCCGCGAAGGAGGGCCTGTCGCTGCACGCCTTCAACCCCGACACCCTCACGGGCGCGGGCATCGGCACCGCCCTGTGCTTCTGCATCGCCGCCTTCACCGGCTTCGAGCAGGCCCCCGTGTACGCGGAGGAGACCAGCCGTCCGCACATCCTGGTCCCGCGCGTGATGTTCCTCGCGATCGGCTTCGTCGCCGTCTTCTTCGCGCTCAGCTCCTGGGCGCTGACCGTCGCCGCGGGACCCTCGGCCATCGTGGGAACCGCGCAGAAGCAGAGTGCCGGGCTGCTGTTCTTCCTCACCGAGTCGCGGCTCGGCGAGACGTTCACGGACGTGCTCCATGTGCTGTTCGTGACCGGGATGTTCGCGGCGCTGCTCAGCTTCCACAACGTCGTCGCGCGGTACGCCTTCGCCATGGGCCGTGAAGGCCTGCTGCCCTCCGCCTTCGGCCGGACGACGGGTGCGAGCGGCGCGCCCGGCACCGGCTCGCTGCTCCAGTCGGTCGTCGCCGTGGTGGTCATCGCGGCGTTCGCCTTCGCCGACGACAAGCCGACCGGGGACCCGACCGCGCCCGTGCTGCACCTGTTCACCTGGCTCGGCAACATCGGAGCGCTCGGCGTCATCCTGCTCATGGCGGCGGCCTCGCTCTCGGTCATCGTCTTCTTCGCCCGCCGCGGCTCCGCCCGTGCACAGGCCTGGCGGCTGGCCGCCTCCGCGGTCGCGGGTGTCGCGCTGCTCGTCATCGCGGTCTACACCGTCAAGGACTTCGAGGTACTCGTCGGCGCGGGCCCCGGCTCCGCGCTGAGCTGGGTGCTGCCCGGCATCATCCTGCTGGCCGCCGTACTCGGCCTGCTCCAGGGCCTGCTGCTGCGCTCCCGCAACCCCGAGGCGTACGCCCGCATCGGACTCGGGAACGAGGCGTTCCAGCTGGACAAGGCGGCGGAGTCCGCCTCCTGAAGGCCCGCCTCCTCAAAGATCGGCGAGAACTGATTACGGATTACTGACGGGCACCCCTGACCCCTGGCCCTACGGGGCCCGGGGGTGCTCGAATCAATGAGTGAACTCGGAACAACCGACGGCGTCGGAACCGGAGGAAGGCGGCTCGCCCGTAGGGCGGCGGCTCGTGCTCGGCATGCTCGGGCTTGGCGCGCTCGGTGTGGCCGCAGCGCCCACGCTCCAGCGCGGCCTAGAGTCCTTCCTCGGCGGTGCCGCCGACAAGGACCCGACCGGACTGACCGGCCTCCTCCCCAACGGGGGCGGCTTCCGCTACTACTCGGTCGCCTCGTCCGTCCCGCACAAGAACACGGACAACTACCGCCTCACCATCGACGGTCTGGTGGACCGCCCCACCACGTACACGCTCCCCGAACTGCGCGCCCTGCCGCAGACCCGGCTGGTCCGCGACGTCCAGTGCGTCACGGGCTGGCGGGTGCCGGACACGCCCTTCGAGGGCGTACGCCTCTCCCGGCTGCTGGACGCCGCGGGGGTGCGCTCATCGGCCGGGGCGGTGCGCTTCACGTGCTTCGACGGTACGTACTCGGAGAGCCTGACCCTGTCCCAGGCCCGCCGCGCCGACGTCCTGGTCGCCCTGCGCATGCAGGACAAGGACCTGTCCCACTCCCACGGCGGCCCCGTCCGCCTCTACGTCGCCCCCATGTACTTCTACAAGTCCGCGAAGTGGCTCTCCGGCATCACCGTCACGTCGGACGTCCGTCCCGGCTACTGGGAGAAGCGCGGCTACGACGTGGACGCGTGGGTGGGCCGCTCGAACGGACGTGACGATGAGGCCACATGAGATGACGCCGCCGGCCGGTCCGGCAGCCGACGAGCCCGTCGGCTCCTTGCGCGTACGCCGCTTCACCCGTGCCGAGCGATGGGTGCACCGGGTGACGGCCGTGCTGATGGGGCTGTGCGTGCTGACAGCGGCCTGCCTGTACGTCCCGCAGCTGGCCGAACTGGTCGGCCGCCGTGCGCTGGTGGTCACGGTGCACGAGTGGTCCGGCCTGCTGCTGCCGGTGCCCGTCCTTGTGGGTCTCGCGTTCCGCGCCTTCCGCACGGACCTGCGCCTGCTGAACCGCTTCGGGCCGCACGACCGGGTATGGCTGCGCTCGGCCCTGCGCCGTGACGCCCGCCCCGCCGCCCGTCCGGCCGGCAAGTTCAACGCGGGCCAGAAGACGTACGCGGCCTGGATCGCCGGGGCGACGCTGGTGATGCTCGGCACGGGCCTGCTGATGTGGTTCACCCACCTCACACCGCTCGTCTGGCGCACCAGCGCGACCTTCGTCCACGACTGGCTCGCCCTGACGATCGGCATCGTCCTGGCCGGCCATATCGGTATGGCGCTGGCGGATCCGGAGTCGCGTCGGGGGATGCGGACGGGGTCAGTGGACCGGGAGTGGGCTGAGCGGGAGCATTCGCTCTGGCGTCCATAGGGTTCGTTGTCGGCTGCGGGCCCGTTGTGGCTGGTCGCGCCCCTGCCTCCGGCGGTTGGGCGGGTGCCTACGGGGGCGGTGGGTTCGGTTCGTGGGGCGAGTGCGGGTTCGTCGTGGCTTGTCGCGCAGTTCCCCGCGCCCCTAAAAGCAAAAGCCTGCGCCTGCAGCCACGCGTAAGCCATAACGGACCAGCCACCACGCACCCGCCACTTGCCCACCGGCGGGAGGGGGCGTGGGGAACTGCGCGACCAGCCACAAACAACCCGCACCCGACCACTAACCCTCGAAGTCCAGCAACACCTTGCAGGACTTCGTACGGTCCGCGGCCAGCGTGAAGGCCGACTCCGCCTCGCGGAGCGGGACAACCGCGCTCACCAGCCCGTCGAACCCGCGCTCCCGCGAAAGCAACGCGACCGCGTCGTCGAACTCCGCGTCAAAGCGAAACGCCCCCCGAAGCTCGATCTCACGGCTCACAACGAGGTTCCCGGCGAAGGCGCTCTGCCCCGCCGGGAGCATGCCGAGCTGGACAACGACTCCGCCGCGCCGCACGAGGCGCAGGCACGTGTCCAGGCCGGCAGCGACCCCGGAGGCCTCGACCGCGGTGTCGACCTCCGCGGGCAACCCGGAAGACGCGGGATCGTCCGCACGCACGACCGCATCCGCCCGCACGACCGCATCCGCACCAGCCACCACCGCATACTCCAGCGCCCGCGGCACCAGATCCGTGACAATCACCCGCGCGGCCCCCGCCGCCTTCGCCGCCGCGACGACGAGACAGCCGATGGGCCCCGCCCCGGTGACGAGGACGTGCTGCCCGGCCACGTCCCCGGCCCGCCGCACCGCGTGCAGCGCGACGGACAACGGCTCGGCCAGCGCGGCCCGGCGCAGCGGGAGCCCGTCGGGCAGGGCCCTCAACTGCTCGGCGGGCACGACGACCCGGGCCGCGAACCCGCCCTGAACGTGCGGCGTGCGCGCGGCGCTGCCGAGGTAGCGGGTGTCCCGGCACACGTTCCGCCGCCCGGACACGCACTCCGGGCACACCCCGCAGGGCGTCGCCGGGTGCACCGCGACAGCCGTACCCGGCGCGGGACCGTCACCCCCGGCCCCGTACGAGACCACCGTCCCCACCACCTCGTGCCCCAGCACCATCGGCTCCCGCAACCGGAAGTCCCCGACGCCGCCGTGCCGCCAGTAGTGCAGATCGGAGCCGCACACGCCGCCGTAGCGAACGGCGACGAGCGCCTCGCCGGGGCCCGGTGACGGGGTCGGCAGTTCGTCGACCCGCAGGTCTCCCTGGCCGTGGATCACGCAGCCGAGCATCGCGAAAGCCCCTTTCACAGGACGCTGGTCATGCCGCCGTCGACGTACAGAATCTGCCCGCTCACGAAGTCCGCCGCGGGCGAGGCGAGGAAGAGCACCCCGCCGACCAGGTCCTCCGTACGGCCCCAGCGCCCCGCGGGCGTACGTCGCCGCACCCATGCGCTGAACTCCGGGTCGTCGACGAGCGGTTGGGTGAGCTCGGTCTCGATGTAGCCGGGACCGAGCCCGTTGACCTGTACGCCGTACGACCCCCAGTCCGCGCACATGCCCTTGGTGAGCATCTTCAGCGCGCCCTTGGTGGCGGCGTACGGTGCGATCCCGGGCCGTACCACCTCGCTCTGCAGCGAGCAGATGTTGACGATCTTGCCGTGGCCGCGCTCCGTCATCCGCCGGGCGGCTTCCCGGCCCACCAGGAACGCGCTGGTCAGGTTGGTGTTGAGGATCCGGTGCCAGTCGGTGTCCGTGAACTCCAGGAGCTGGGCCCGCAGTTGCATCCCGGCGTTGTTGACGAGGATGTCGAGCGGGCCCACCCTCTCCTCGATGTCCGCGATCCCGGCTGCCACCGACGGCCCGTCGGTCACGTCGAAGGCGGCGGTGTGGATGGCGTCGCCGGGCAGTTCCGCCGCCGCCTTCGCGAGCCGCGATGTGTCCCGGCCGTTGAGCACCACCGTGCAGCCGGCCTCCGCCAGGCCGCGGGCCAGTGCGTGTCCGATGCCCCGGCTGGAGCCGGTGACCAGCGCCGTACGGCCGCTGATGTCGAAGAGGGGATGACTCATGCTCGTACTCCTGACGGGCGCTAGATGACGAGTGACAGCAGCAGGACAACGCCTCCGGCGACCACCGAGATGAGGGTCTCCATCACCGACCACGTCTTGATCGTCTGGCCGACGTCGAGGCCGAAGTACTCCTTCACCAGCCAGAACCCGGCGTCGTTGACATGGCTGAAGAACAGCGAACCGGCACCGATCGCCAGCACCAGCAGCGACGTGTGCGCGGTCGACATGTCGGCCGCGAGCGGCGCGACGAGGCCGGCCGCCGAGATGGTGGCGACGGTCGCGGAGCCGGTCGCGAGCCGGATCGCCACCGCGATCAGCCAGGCGAGCAGCAGGGCGGGTATCGACCAGTCCTCGGATATGTCCAGGATCATCTGGCCCACACCGGAGTCGATCAGCGTCTGCTTGAAGCCGCCGCCCGCGCCGACGATGAGCAGGATGCCCGCGATCGGGCCGAGGGACTTCTCGACCGTCGTCGAGATCCGGTCCTTGGTGAAGCCGGCCGCCCGGCCAAGGGTGAAGATGCCGACGAGCACGGCCGCGAGCAGCGCGATCAGCGGGGAGCCGACCACGTCGAAGACGCGCTGCACCATGTCCTCGGGGTCGTCGATGACGATGTCCACCAGCGCCTTGGCCAGCATCAGCACGACCGGCAGCAGCACGGTGGCGATGGTGGCGCCGAAGCCGGGGCGCTTCTCCAGGTCGTCGGAGGTGCGCTGCGGGATCATCTTCTCGGGGGCGGGCACGTCCACCCAGCGGGCCGCGTACTTCGAGAACATCGGGCCCGCGATGACCACGGTCGGGATGGCGACCAGCAGACCGAGAGCGAGGGTGACACCGAGGTCGGCCTTGACCGTGTCGATCGCGACGAGCGGGCCGGGGTGCGGCGGGATCAGACCGTGCATCACGGACAGGCCCGCGAGCGCCGGGATGCCGATCCGCATCAGCGAGTAGTTGCCGCGCTTGGCCACCATCAGGACGACCGGGATCAGCAGCACGATGCCGACCTCGAAGAACAGCGGCAGCCCGATCACCGAGGCGATCAGCACCATCGCCCACGGCATCGAACGCCCGCCCGCCTTCGCGAGGATCGTGTCGACGATCTGGTCCGCGCCGCCGGAGTCCGCGAGCAGCTTGCCCAGGATGGCACCGAGCGCGATGAGGACACCCACGCCGGCGACCGTCGAACCGAGGCCGGCGCTGAAACTCTCGATGGCCTTGTCGAGCGGCGCCCCGGCGATGGCGCCCAGTGCCAGCGTCCCGATGGTCAGCGCGAGAAAGGCGTGCAGCTTGAACTTGGTGATGAGCAGGACGATGACGGCGATGCCCGCCAGAACGGCGATGCCCAGCTGCGCATGACCCGCCGAGGTGATCGGCTCGGGGTCCGCTGCCAGCATCTCGACGCTGAGACTGGTCACGGTGCTCTTCCTTGAGTGGCTTGGGGGGAGGGGAGTTGAGGGCAGGGGGAAGTTGGGGGAGGGAGTTGCTGCTTGAGGCCGCGGAGTTACCGGTCGAGGCCGCGGAGTTACCCGTCGAGGCCGCGCAGAGCGGTCACGGCCCGCTCGGCGATCTCCTCGGGACTGCCGGCCACATTCACGGCGACACCCGCCTCGTCCGACTGGAGCGGCTGGAGGGTGGCGAACTGGGAGTCCAGCAGCGCCGTCGGCATGAAGTGCCCCTGACGGTGCGCCATGCGGTCCTCGATGAGCTTGCGGTCACCCGTGAGATGCACGAAGACGACTCCGGGAGCGGAGGCCCGCAGGCGATCGCGGTAACTCCGTTTCAGCGCGGAGCAGCTGACCACCCCTCCGAGACCGGCCCGCCCGTGCGCCCACCGGCCGATGGCGTCCAGCCACGGCCTGCGGTCCTCGTCGGTCAGCGGCGTCCCGGCCGACATCTTGGCGATGTTGGCCTCGGGGTGGAAGTCGTCGCCCTCGGCGTACGGCACGCCGAGCCGGTCGGCGAGCAGGGGACCGATGGTGGTCTTGCCGGTGCCTGCCACTCCCATGATCACGACGACATGGGGGGACTGCGGTTGATTCATCGTGCTCTCGCTGTCTTCTTCGACATCGGACGGTCGACGCAGGGATGAGGGATGTACGCCGAGTGCCGTGTGCCGCATCCGTGCACGACACTGAAACGCATTAGGTCATACGAGTTCAAGAGTCTGTGACATAAAAGTCTGACTTTTTCTTCCCTCGCCGTGCCTCGTAGGCTGAACCTCATGAGCACACCGGGCCGGGGGCTGCACGGCCATGTACTGGAGAGCCTCGGTCCTGCGATCACGGCTGGTGAGTACCCACCGGGCAGCGTTCTGCGCACCGACGAGTTGGCGCAGCGCTTCGAGGTGTCGCGGTCCGTGATGCGCGAGGCCGTCCGCGTCCTGGAGTCGATGCACCTGGTCGAGTCCCGTCGCCGGGTCGGCGTGACCGTGCTCCCCGACTCCGAGTGGAACGTCTACGATCCGCAGGTCATCCGGTGGCGTCTCGCGGGCGCCGACCGGCCGCGCCAGCTGCGCTCGCTCACCGTGCTGCGCTCCGCCGTCGAACCGGTCGCCGCGGGCCTGGCCGCGAAGCACGCCACGGCCGAACAGTGCGCCGAACTCACCGAGTGCGCCCTGGGTATGGTCGCCACCTCACGCGGCCATCAGCTCGAGAAGTACCTCGTGCACGACATCGCCTTCCACCGGGTCGTCCTCAACGCGTCCGGCAACGAGATGTTCGCCCGCCTCGGCGACGTGGTGGCCGAGGTCCTGGCGGGCCGCACCCATCACCGGGTCATGTTCTGGGACCCCGACCCGGCCGCCGTCACCCTGCACGTCCAGGTCGCGGAGGCGGTACGGGAGGGCGACGCGGACCGTGCGGAGGAGCTGACCCGGGAGATCGCGGTGGGCGCGCTCCAGGAGCTGGACATCCTGGCGCCTCCCGCTAGCTGATGAACTCCCCGTCCACGTACACCCACGCCCCGTCGACCCGCTCGAAGCGGCTCCGCTCGTGCAGCGAGCCGCCCGCGTAGCTCGCGCGGAAGGTGACGGTGCCCGTCGTGTGGAACGCCGACCCCTCGCTCGTGCCGAGGATCTCCAGGCCCGTCCACCGCATCCCCGGATCGAACTCCACCCGCGGCGGCCGCGTCCGCGGATGCCAGGTCCGCAGCAGGTACGCCTCGTCGCGCTTCACGAACGCGCTGTACCGCGACCGCATCAGATCCTGAGCGGTGGGTGCCACCGCCTCACCCCGGTGGAACCGGCCACAGCAGATTACATATGTCCGTTGCAGACCACAGGGGCAGGAAGCGGGCTGAACCGGACGGTCGGGCCGCTGTCGACCGGGGCGGGAAGTACGTCGGGGCATGCTCCTATTCTGCGGCAACGCTCCTCTGTGCCAGAGCTGTGGATCATCCGCCGTGACACGCGGGCACGGCGTGCGAGTTGCGTGGAACCGCCTTCACGGAACCCTCCCTCGCGCTGGCCTGAACCTGCCTTGTTGTCCGAAAGCCGAGCGCTTCAGGCTGGGTACGCACTACGCATCAGGAGTCACAAGCACATCGCTTGACCCGGATGGCAACCGTCCGGGCACTGACGGGGGACTGATGGGGTGCGCGTGCCCCGTCGCATGCACCACGCGCGGGACGGGCCGACGCGCGCTGCACCGCACCACCTCCTTCTGCCGCCTCTTGGTGCCTTTCACCTGGTGCCCGAGAACGGATTAGGGATTAGGAGGGGGAATGCCGATGAGCGCGGTGAACACTGCCAGGCCGACGTATCCCGGCGTCTACGTCGAGGAGCTTCCCAGCAGCACCCGGACCATCTCGACCGTCACCACCTCGGTGACCGCCTTCGTGGGGCACACCCGGCGCGGTCCGCTGAACGAGCCGGTACGCGTCACGAGCTTCACCGACTTCGAGCGCCGCTTCGGGGGCTTGAGTTCGCAGAGCGCCGTCGGCTACGCGGTGCACCAGTTCTTCGGCAACGGCGGCACCGTCGCTGTGATCGTGCGCGTCGCCAAGGCGGGCAGCGGCAAGTCCGCAGGCGTGACCCTGGAGTCCACCGAGGGCCACAGCGAGAGCGCGGTCCTCGAAGTGCACGCCAAGGAACCGGGCGTGTGGGGCAACGGCCTGCGGGTCGCCGTCGACTACGACACGCCCAGCCCTGACGAAACGTTCAACCTGCGGGTGTACGACGCCAAGGGCGAGGCCCGCGAGAGCTTCACCGGCCTGTCCATGAACGCTTCGCACGGCCGGCACGCGCCGACCGTGATCAACGCGGGGTCGCGACTCATCCGCGTCGAGGCCGTAGGCGAGGGCCGCCCCGATCCTTCCGGCACCGTCTCCAAGCCTTTCGGACAGGAACTGCCCGACCTGGCCGTCGACTTGACGGTGAAGATCGGCGAGGTCGAGCGCGAGTTCACGCTGTACGACCCGGACGCGGACGGCGAGGCGCCCAGCGGCGTCACCGAACTCGCCCTGCTCCTGGAGCGCAAGCTGCGGGCGCTGCCCGACGCGCCCGGCAAGCACGCCTTCGCGGGCGCCGAGGTCACCGCCTTCGGCAAGCGCCTCCAGGTCGTCGCGGGCTCCACCGATCCCGAGGACGTCGTCCGCTTCGTCGGCGAGTGCGCCAACGACCTGGGCCTGGAGGCCTCCGTCAACCCGCCCGTCTTCCCGCTGGAGGACGGCGAGGACGGCGAGGCGCCGGGACCGCACGACCTCATCGGCGGCGAGGCCGACAAGTCCGGCATCCAGGCCCTGCGCGGCGTCTCCGACGTCAACCTGCTGGTCCTGCCGGAGCTGGCGTCGTACGAGTCGACCCAGGACATGGTCACGGTCGTCTCGGCGGCCCAACGGCTGTGCCAGGAGCGGCGGATCTTCCTCCTCGTCGACGCGCCCGGCAACTGGGTCAGCGTGGACACCGCCCGTGCCGGGCTCGCGGCCTTCGACGCCGTACGCGGCAACCACGCGGGCCTGTACTTCCCGCACCTCCAGCTCACCGACCCGCTCACCGGGCGGCTGCGCTCCTTCCCGCCGTCCGGCGCGGTCGCTGGCGTCTACGCGCGCACCGACTCCGAGCGCGGCGTGTGGAAGGCGCCGGCCGGCACCGAGGCCCGGCTCGCGGGCGTCCACTCCCTCACGGTCAACCTCACCGACCGCGAGACCGGACTGCTCAACCCGCTGGGCGTCAACTGCCTGCGCACCTTCCCGATGGTCGGCCCGCTGGTGTGGGGCGCCCGCACCCTGGAGGGCTCCGACGCGCTCGACAGCGAATGGAAGTACGTCCCCGTGCGGCGGCTCGCCCTGCACGTGGAGGAGAGCCTGCAGCGCGGGCTGCAGTGGGTCGTGTTCGAGCCCAACGACGAGAACCTGTGGCAGCAGATCCGGCTCAACGCCTCCTCGTATCTGCACAACCTCTTCCGTCAGGGCGCCTTCAAGGGCGGCACGCCGCGCGAGGCGTACTTCGTCAAGTGCGACCACGACACCACGACGGACGAGGACATCGAGAACGGCGTCGTGAACGTGCTGGTCGGCATCGCCCCGGTCAGGCCCGCCGAGTTCGTGATCGTCAGGATCCAGCAGACATCCGGGCAGTTCGAGCTCTAGGGAAGCTTCGCTCCAGGGAATCTTGAGGAAATTCGATGGCTGAGTTCACTGTCAACGCCCATCGCTTCGACCCGTACAAGAACTTCAAGTTCCTCGTCCTGTGGGACGGGCGTACGGTCGCGGGCATCAGCAAGATCAGTCCGCTGAAGCGGACCACCGAGGTCGTCAAGCACCGGCACGGCGGCGACCCCAGCTCCCCGCGCAAGTCGCCGGGGCGCTCCGAGTTCGAGGGCATCACGCTGGAGCGCGGGGTCACCCACGACCCCGAGTTCGACCGCTGGGCCAACAAGGTCTGGCAGGTGGGGGCGGGCCTCGGGTCCGAGGTGTCCCTCGCCGACTTCCGCAAGGACATCGTGATCCAGGTCCTCAACGAGGCCGGCCAGGTGGCCGTCTCGCACAAGCTCTACCGGACCTGGCCCAGCGAGTACCAGGTCCTCGGTGAGATGGACGCCAACGCCAACGCGGTGGCGATCCAGTCGCTGAAGCTCGAGTGCGAGGGCTGGGAGCGGGACTACGAGGTGTCCGAGCCGGAGGAGCCCTCGTTCCTCAACCCCGCCTGAACAGCGGCGAGTTGAACGGTACGACTGGAACGTGAGCACGACGGCCCCTGCCGCGGCGGGCGGGGCACGGATCGGGGGCGGGCATGGCGATCACTCGGGCGGCTGACCTCCTGGCCACCTGGGAGGCGGGACTTGCCCAGGCGCCCTCCGGACGTGCCCTGCTGCTGCACCGCGCCGCACGCCCGGACACCGGCGGCGAGACGCTGTCCTCGCTGCCGGTGGGCGAGCGTGAGGCGGATCTCCTCGCGCTGCGCCGCGCGCTGTTCGGCGAGCGGATGCAGGTACGCCTCGAATGCGGCGCGTGCGGTGAGGACATGGAGTTCGACCTGGACGCCGGGGAGTTCGCCCGGTCGATGGGCGTGCCCGCCGAACCGCTGGTCCGGGTCGTCGAGGACGGCTGGGAGGTCGAGTTCCGGGTGCCGGGCGTCGCCGACCTGACGGCGGCTGCCCGGCAGCCGGACCCCCGGCGGGCCCTGCTCGCACAGTGCGTCGTCTCGGCGGCGCGCGAAGGGGAGACCGTCTCCGCCGACGCACTGCCCGAGGCAGTACAGCGCCGGCTCGCCGAGGCGGCGCAGGCGGCCGACCCGGGCGCCGACGTGACGCTCAACGTCAGCTGTCCCGAGTGCGGCGCGGCCACCCGTGCCGAGCTCGACATCGCCTCCTACCTGTGGACCGAACTGGACGCCTGGGCACGGGACGTGCTCCTCGACGTCCACCTGCTCGCCACCGCGTACGGCTGGAACGAGCCGGAGATCCTGGCGCTCAGCCCGCTGCGGCGCCGCTACTACCTGGAGCTGTGTGCAGATGTCTGACTCCTTGGGAGGACCGGGAGGACCGGACAAACCGGGAGGACCGGGAGGACCGGGAGGACCGGGAAGGCAGCCTGTGGAGCCGTCCCGGGCGCCCGACTTCTTCGACCGGCTGCTCGCCCGGCACGCACCGGCCGTCGCGCCGCGCTCCGGCGTGGTGCGGGTACGGCCGCGACTCGCCGGTCCCTTCGAGCGGGTGGAGGCGGTACGGGCCGGTACGCCGGAGCCGGGCGAGGCGGAGCCGCTGTGGCCCTCCTCCGCTCAATCCCCGGCATCGGAGGGGGACTTGGCGCGCCCGGCGACGCGTGAGGTCCAGTTCCGTACCGAGCGCGAGCGGACCGTCGTACGGACCGAGCGGGCGCCGTCCGAGCAGGCCGCTCCCCGGCCGGCCGCGCGCACCGAGCCCGAGGTGCCGCTGCTCCGCCCCGCCGTGCCGGTGACGCCGGGGCCGCGGCCCGCGCCCGACTCCGCACGGCGGACGGCCGGAGGCGATGACGCGCGGCGGCCCGCCCCCCGGAGCGCGGCGCCCGTGCCCCACCCCTCGGGTGCGGACGCCGCTTCCCGCGCCGCCGTGTCCGCCGCGCTGCGCCCCAGCGCGGCGGACACGGCGGCAGCACGGGACGCCGTACGCCAGGCGGCGGGCAGGCGGTCGGCGCGCGGCGCCGAGCAGGTGGTGCAGGTGCAGATCGGGCGCCTGGAGGTGACGGCGGCCGGTTCGTCCCCGGGCGCCGCGAGCCGGCGGCCCGCTGCCGAGCGGCGCCCGGCGGCGGCCGTGAGCCTGGCGGAGTACCTGGAGCGGGGGCGCGAGTGAGGAACGTACGACGCACCAAAGGGACTTCAGAGCGACTGAGGACCAGAGGGACCGAGGAACCGACGCCATGAGCAACGCACTCGCCATCGCCCACGTCACCCAGGCCCTCGCCCTGCTGATCGAGGCCAATCTGCAGCCCGAGATCGACATGGCCGTCAAGGTCGAGCCGCGCAAGCCGCCGGCCGACCCGCCGACGGATCCCACCATCACCGTGTTCCTGTACCAGGTCACGCCCAACACGTCGCAGCGGAACAACGACCTGCCGACCCGCGCGTCCGACGGCACGCTCCTCAAGCGGCCCGCCGCGGCACTGGACCTGCACTTCGTGATCAGCGCGTACGGCGAGGAGACCGAACTGGTCGGCCAGCGGCTGATCGGCTCAGTGGTGCGCACGCTGCACGAGATACCCGTCCTGCCGAAGGACATCATCGAACTGGCACGTGAGCGGCCCTATCTGGAGGGGAGCGACCTGGCCGAGGCGGCACAGCGGGTGCGGTTCACGCCGACGGTGATGGACATCGACGAGACCTCGAAGCTGTGGGGGATGTTGCACCAGACCCCGTACTCGCTGTCGGTGGTGTACCAGGCGGCTCTCGTCTTCATCGAGGGCCGCGAGAAGCCCGTCCCGGCGAAGCCGGTGGAACGGCAGACGGTACGGGTGCTGCCGTTCGGGGCGCCCGGGGCGCCGGCGGAGCCGAGCGGGGCGGGGACGCCC
>NZ_JAAKZY010000201.1 GCF_011045015.1 Streptomyces scabichelini
GGGTCGGGGTGTCCACGGCGCCGGCCGGGTCCTGCGATCCCGAGTCACCCGGTGTCAGCAGGAAGATCAGCAGCGGTATCACCGCGACACCGAGTGCGGCCGAGGCGAGCACGAAGCGGCGGGACGGCCACCAGGCCGACGGGCTCCACCAGGCCGCCGTGCTCTCGGCCTGCTCCGTCGTCGTACGCGCCTCCGGGCGGCCCTCGCTCGCCGCCCCGCCGCTCATGGCGTACGCGGTGCCGCCCCAGGGGAGCAGCCCCTCGGCCAGAGCCGCCTGCGGAGTGTCGCGCAGGGCCGCCAACTCCTCGTACCCGGTGGCACAGTGCGGGCAGTCGGCCATGTGGGCGTCCAGGTCCGCGCTGTGGCGAGGGCGCTCGGGGTGCACCGCCTCCTCGATCAGGCGGTGGAAGTCCTGGCAGCGGGGATCGCCGGAGCCGGCCAGGCGCGTCTTGAGGACGGAGTGGCGCAGGGCCTGGAACGCCCCTTCCATGCCGTACGCCACATCCTCGGGCGTGACGCCCAGGTAGCGGGCGGTGTCGGCCTCGGATTCCGCGTCCACGATGCCGTACCAGACCAGGCCCTGCACCCGCGTGGGCAGCTCCAGGAACGCGGCGAGCATCGGCGGGACGGGCCCGTCGGCGCCCGTCGTCTCATGCAGACGGGTGAGCAGGCCCGGGTCGAGGCGGGCGGCACGTTCGTCGGCGGACCACTCGGCGGCCACCCGGCACGCCAGCAGCAGGAGTTGATGCCGCCAGGGGGTCCGCGGTTCGAGGCCGCGCGCCGTCTCGCCGGCCGCGAGACCGAAGGCCGTCGCCATGAGCCGACGAGCCGCCGCCTCGTCGACCGTGCACAGACGGGCGTACGAGAGAACCGCGGGGCGATGACGGCTGCGCAGCTCGCGCAACGCGGGGCGTACGGTCCGGATGTCGGCGCGCAGCAGATCGGTCAGCCGCGCATCGGGCACCGACGAGAGCTCTTCCTGCTCAGGCTCAGGCGGCGCCGAGCGCTGACCGGCGTGCACCCCGCCGTCGGCCTCCGCGTTGTCGTAGTACTCGTCGCCCCGAGCCATGCCCGTGCCTCCTCGCACCACACGTTCCTACTGCCCGCCGAGTCCCGGCGGGCCCTTGGATACTGGGAGCGACCATAGTCACGGAAGAGGATCGGGAAAGGGTTTTCTGCAAGTAAGCGCGCCTGCCAGGCACGACGCGTCCGCTCCCGGCTACCAGGGGAGGGGGCCTGAGGCGTCGAAGTAGCCTCCGGTCGGGCCGTCGGGGCCCAACTGCGCCATACGGACGATGATTTCGGCGCCCGCCTCGACACTCTGCGTCCCCGTGTGTCCGTTCAGGTCGGTCGCGGTGTAGCCGGGCTCCACCGCGTTGATCCGCAGGTCCGGGAACGCCTTCGCGTACTGCACGGTGATCATGTTGACCGCGGTCTTCGACGCCGGATAGGCGACACCGGGGTAGGCGTACGCCGGCGTGCCTGGTTCCGCGACACGGGACAGGGAGGCCAGGCCGCTGCTGACGTTGACCACGACCGGCGCGGCCGAGCGCCGCAGCAGCGGCAGGAAGGCATGGGTGACGCGGACGACGCCGAAGGCGTTCGTCTCGAACATCGTGCGCATCATGTCGGCGGTCACGTCCGCGGCGCCGATCACGTTGTTGTTCTCGTCCCGCCGCTCGATACCGGCGTTGTTGATCAGCACGTCGAGACCACCGTCGGCCTCGACGGCTTTGGCGGCGGCCGCGACGGAAGCGTCGTCGGTGACATCGAGCAGGACGAACCGCGCGCCCAGCCGGTCGGCGGCACGCCGCCCCCGTTCCGCGTCCCGGCTGCCGACGTAGACGGTGTGACCCGCGGCGACGAGCCGGCGGGCGGTCTCGTGGCCGAGTCCCTTGTTGGCTCCGGTGATCAGTGTTGTCGTCATGCCCCCAGGCTCCGGCGCGGCGGCGCGGACAGCCAGGCGTCCCTGCTTCCTGGGACTGCGGATACCAGGCAGACGACCGGCGGACGGTGTTCACTGGGGGACATGACCGCGACCAAACTCGGGCGAGCGCTGCGGCGTTGGCGCGACCGGGTCTCGCCCGAGACGGCCGGCCTGCCCACCGGAGGACACCGGCGCGCAGCCGGGCTGCGCCGCGAGGAACTGGCCCTGCTGGCCGGGATCTCCGTCGACTACGTCACCCGCCTCGAACAAGGGCGGGCGACCAACCCGTCCCCCCAGATCGTCGAGGCCCTGGCCCGGGCACTCCGGCTGTCGGGAGACGAGCGCGCGTACCTGTTCCGGGCGGCGGGGCTGGTGCCGCCGGGTCCCGAAGCGGTGCCCGCGTACATCACCCCGAGCGTCCACCGACTCCTGGACCGGCTGTCAGGCGCCGTCGCGGTCTTCGACGCGGCCTGGACGCTGCTGCTGGCCAACCCGCTGTACGCGGCGCTGATGGGTGACCCGTCCGGATGGCGCGGCTTCGAACGCAACGGTGTGTGGCGTGCCTTCCTCGGCCCGGGCAGCCGGGTCCGGCACACACCGGAGGAACAGCGTGAGTTCGAGGCCACGATGGCCGCCGACCTGCGCGCCACCGCAGGGCGCTACCCGGCCGACGGCCAACTGCGGCGCCTGATCGGGGAGTTGCACACGAACAGCGAACGGTTCGCCGAGCTGTGGGAAGCGGGTACCGTCGGCCGGCACGAGGCCGCGCGCAAGACCGTCGAGCATCCGCAGGTGGGCGCCCTGACGCTGGACTGCGACGTGCTCAGTGTGGCGGGCAGCGACCTGCGCATCATGATCTACACGGCCGAGCCCGGCACCGAGGACGCGGAACGCCTCGCACTGCTCACCGCGCTCGGCACCCAGACACTCGTCGGGTAGTCGTTCGCAGCAGGCCTAAGCCGTACGCCAGGCCTCGACGCGCTGGGCGACCGACCGCAGGTCGGCTTCCTGGGCGCGGACGGCTCCGGCCAACTCGTACAGTTCCTCGTCCTTCGCCCGCACCGGCTGCCCGGAGACGCTCATGTACTGGTGCGTGCAACCCCAGCCGATGACGAGGTTGAAGTCCGTGAACGGGCGCAGCAGCAGGGCCGTGTGCAGGAAGGTGGCGGCGCGGGCGGAAGCCTCTTCGTAGTAGAGCGTGCCGCGTTCGCGCTCGAACCTGTGGCGTTCTGCCATGAAGCCGAGGGCGCCCCAGTCGGCGATCGGAACGTTCAGGGGGGAGATCGCCGCCTGGACCTGCAGAACCCAGCCGACGTCGACGCGGATGACCGGACTCACCGCAGGCCCGCGGGGAAGCGCTCCAGGACGGCGGGCAGGATGCGCTCGGCCTCGGCCGCGGCACCCTCGACGAAGGCGATCCGGTCGGCTTCTTCCACGGTGACGTCGTGGACGTGCTGCTTGAGGCTCTTGCCGGCGATCATGGCGCGATCGCGGAGACGGGCCATCTCGTCCGCGGTGAATTCGATGTTGAGTGCTGGCATACGCGCACGGTACCCGAGGAGGTACCTGCCTGGGTACCTCCTCGATCGGAACGACCTGGAGGAGCGCCTCGAAGGAGCGCCTCGGAGGAGCGCTTCAGAAGGCCGTGAGCGTGAGCCGTATCCCCGTGGGAGCCGTGTCCTGGATGTACGACGCGAAGTCCGCCACGTCGTCGAAGGCGAATCCGTAGGCCTTGCCGTCCTCGGTCGCGGCGTGGACGGCCTTCGCGTAGTGGTTGGTGAGCGCGCCCCGGTAGAAGGACGACGCGTCGGTCGAGGGCTGGGCGGTGTCGTCGAGGAGGGTGGAGCGGTTGAAGCCGGCTCCGAGCACGGCGGCGACGGGTCCCGTGGTGCCGTCGTTGGGGGCGGCGAGATCGCCGTCGCAGAAGAGGACGTCACGGGTGGACGGCCGGGAGAAGGCGACCGGGGCGGGCCCTTCGAAGGTCAGCTTCTCGCCGCGCACCCGACCGGTGAAGGTGCCCGCGTTGGTGGTCACCTCGAGGTCCTTGCCGCTGTACGTGCTCCACACCTCGTCTATGTACGGGCTGAAGTAGTCCTGGGGGAACAGGCCGGCGTCCAGGCCGTGCCCGGGCGCGACGATGCGGACGTCGTCCACCAGCAGGGGCGCGAACTCCTCGACCTCCTTGACGGCGGCGAAGGCGGCCGCACGGCCCCCGTCGCGCAGGGTGCCCGTCGTCTGGTCCTTGGCGCCGGTCAGCCGGATGCTCATCGGCACACTGAACATGTCCACCATCGTCGTATTGCAGAACATCCCGGCGGAGTTGTAGGTGAACTCGGCACAGTCGTGCAGCACGGCGTAGTTGGGATCCGACTTCACCCAGCCCGCCGGGTACTGGAGAGCGGCATTGCCGTTGCCGTCCGCGACGGCCTTGAACTTGAGCTTCTGGCCCAGCGACACATAGATGCGCCCGGACATGTAGGGCAGGGCGAGCCGGGTCTCGCCGCTGCCGGCCAGAGTGATCGCGTAGTCGGTGAAGCCGTCCGCGCCGTTGTCCGAGACGGATATCGGCGCGAGCGTGCCGTCGGGAGTGACCCGCACCTGCTTTCCGTCCTGGTTGCCCACGATGTAGACGTGGACGGAGGCGTTGTCGAACGACCCGCTGCCGTTGGTGATCGTCAACGGCAGACTGCCCGCCGCCGCGGCAGCTCTGTCGTCGTCCTCGGTCGTCCCGGCGAGGGCGTACGGCGCCACCGCGGCGATCGCGGGAGCGGCGACCGCCGCGCCCCCGAGCGCGACGAAGAGCTTGCGGCGGGTGAGGCTGCGCTGGTGACGAGGTGTCATGGGGGGAGGTGCTCCTCGATGCTCGTGTCGCTCTGGGGACGCGACAGGTGGGGGGTTGGAGATGAGTGGGGAGGACGGATGAGAGCGCTCTCGGGGATGGCGGAGAGCGCCCGCGTTCCCAGATGCTACGCACGCCCGACGGGCCGGCCAACCGGTGAGCCGAGCCCTCAAATCCCCCTGACCTGCGGTTACTTGAGAACGCGTAGTGCGATCAAGATTGCTTAACGCGCATTTAAGAGGCACTTAAGCAGCGGGGCACGCCCTCGCCTCAGAGCGGGGCCGGTGGGTGTCGGCTGTGTCGGCCTGTGTGATCGGCCGGTGGACACGGCGACCGCCGGATCGTCATCCGGTGGCTGATTCGTAAGAGGTCTCTATGAATTTGTGGGGCGTTTGAACACGCGGGAGCTGCTGTCCGTATGGGGGCAGGGGATTGTCAGCCGAGCTGCCCATGAAGCGTAGGAGAACTCCCGTGAGACGGAACACGCGAAGACGCCCGACAGGCGCACGACGCACAACCTTTGCGGCGGTCGCGCTGATGTTGGGTGGAGGTGGGCTGGTAGCGGCGAACGTTTACGCCACAGCCACCGAGAGCGGCTCGGACCAGCCGTCGAGCCAGAACCGGACGGACCAGGTTCTGGCTTCGGGAGCCGCCACGATCGACTGCCCGGACGTCGGCAGTCAGTTGACAGCGGTTCCGGACCAGGCGAGGGCGGAGGTCGACAAGGAACTTGCGCTCCTGGACAAGCAGATCGCCGAGGCCTACCAGCGGCTGCAGAACTCGGCGCAGGCCGTGCAGCAGGACGCGAACTTCGCCGACAACGCGATCATGAATCCGTTGAAAGACAAGCGGACCGCGACGATCGAGCGGATCGCCATCGCCATCGGTCGCGTGGGGGACCGTCCGCAGGGTCTCGATTCGCTCGCGGCCTGCACGTTGCGCGCCTCCGGCAACCAGACCGGCGACGGGGAGAACGGCGACCAGGGCCAGGACCAGGGCGGTGACGGTCAGGACGCGGGCGGCGACAACCAGGACGAGCAGGGCCAGGACCAGGGTGACGGTCAGGACCAGGGTGATGGTCAGGAGCAGGACGGCAACGGTGGTCAGGCCGGAAACGGGCCTGTGGCAGCGGACTACGCCGACATCACCACCGTCCAGCCCAACGTGCAGAACCCGCCCAAGCAGAGCAACGCCTCCCGCGGCACCTTCGCCACCAGCTGTGGTGTGAACGCCAACGGCCTGTTCAACTCCGACAACGTGATCGTGGCCCCCGGTGTCTCCAACGGCGCCCACCACTTCCACGACTACGTCGGCAACCAGGCCAACAACGCCTTCGCGAGCGACGACGACCTGGCGAACGGCGACACGACCTGCGAGGACCAGGGCGACAAGTCCTCGTACTTCTGGCCCGTGATTCGACTGCAGAACGGCGCCCAGGAGCAGGACGCCAACTCGCCCGGCGGCGGCATCGAGGGCAACGCCGGTGAGATCGTCACGCCCAAGCAGGTGACCATGACCTTCGTGGGCAACCCGCAGAGCAAGGTCACGGAGATGCCGCGGCTGCTGCGCATCATCACCGGTGACGCCAAGGCGTTCGTCAACGGCACCGCCAACGCCAATGCCTCGTGGAGCTGCACCGGGTTCGAGGACCGGCAACTGAAGGACAAGTACCCGATCTGCCCCAAGGGCAGTGACGTGGTGCGCACCTTCAAGTTCCAGAGCTGCTGGGACGGCCGGAACATCGACAGTGCCAATCACCGCACCCACGTGGCGTTCGCCGACGCCAACGGCAACTGCGCGAACGGCTTCCAGGCCATTCCGCAGCTGGTGCAGCGCATCGTCTACGACGTCGACGCGCCGAGCCTGAACGACGGCGGCCGTACGACCCCACTGTTCGCGGTGGACTCCTTCCCCGAGCAGCTGCACAAGCCGGTCACGGACCACGGCGACTTCATCAACGTCTTCGACGAAGACCTCATGGGGGAGATGGTCGACTGCATCAACGGCGGCCAGAAGTGCGGCGCCGGCGCAGACTCCGGTTCCGGCGACGACTCCGGCTCCGGCAGTGAGGAGCCGCAGGAACCGCAAGAGCCCCAGAAGCCGCAAGAGCCGCAGGACAAGCCGACGCCGACTCCTGACGACTCGACCGGCGGGAACAACGAAGAGGACCCTGGCAACAACACCGGGGACAAGGACACGCCGGAGCCCGTCACCAGTGAGCCGGGCACCGCACCGGCGGTCGGCGCCTCGCCCACCGCCCGCGACAATGCGGACCCCGAGGTCTATACGACGCCCTCGGCCACCCAGAGCGATCCGGTCACCTCATCGGACGGGGGCTCGGACAGCGACGGCGGCAGCGGAGCGGGCAACGCCGAGCAGACATCGCCCGACGGCGGGAACGATCAGGCCGCCGATGCGCAGACCGAACCGCAGGGCTCCACCGGCAGCCTCGCCGAGACCGGTACGCAGCTGTGGCCGGCCGCAGCGGGAGCGGTTCTCGTGATCGTCGGCTTCGTGCTTCTCCGCCGTATGAGGCGCAGTTCGTTCTGACCGTCCTCGGACGGCACCGAGTGGCGATCGGACCTGCACCGGCAGGTCCGATCGCCGCTTTCCTTGTCAGACCGGCACCGTAAGGGTGGCCGTGTAGCCCTTGGCGACGCTGCCTTCGACCGTCGCCATCTGCTGGTCGTAGCCATCGCTGAAGATGTTGTCGCTTTCCAGGGAGAGCCGGCCCAGGTTCTGGACGCTGCTGTCGTAGCCGTCCGTCGCGTACACGGTGTCGCAGACCTCCTCGGGCAGGGCGAGCTGCGAAGTCGCCGTGATGGACGTGGCGTTGGTGGCGTCCTCCAGGCTGCCGTACACCTCGAAGTGGATGTGCGGCCAGCGGCCCGGGTAGCAACCCGGGAAGATGCTGGTGAAGGTGACCTGGCCCTTGGAGTCGGTCTCCTGGACGCCGCGGAGGTAGTTCTCCTCGGTGACGCCCTCGGAGTAGAGGGAGTAGTTGCCCTCCCGGTCGCACTGCCAGATGTAGACCGCCGCGCCCTCCTTCGGCGTACCGCAGCCGGAGGCGGCATCGACGACAGTGAGGGTGATGGTCAGCGGTATGCCCTCGGCCTTGCCCCCCGCGGAGCCGAAGCTGGAGGTGATGTCCTCGCGGACGACACCGCTCTCCTTGAGGACGTTCACGCCGTTGGAGCCGTCGCCGGGGAAGGGACCGGCCGTCTCGCCCGGGATGGTCTCGCAGCTCGCGTCGGAGGTCCCCGAGGAGGCCGCGGCAGACGAGGAGGAGGAAGGCGAGGACGAGGAGGAGGCGGTGTCCGAGCCGTCGCCGGTGCAAGCCGCCAGCGGCGCCAGGCTCACGCCGGCCAGCAGGCGGATCATCTTGCGGCGGTGAAGCGTGGGGAGGTCGAAGGACAGACCTCTGTCGTGGTCGTGGATCTCTGCACTCATGACTGCTCGCCTTTGCTCGTCTGCTCGCCCGCTGGTGTGCGTGAGATTAAGCGCGCTGCCTGTGAAGCGTCCACGAGCAAGCTGTGCGGACAACAGAGACGGCCGCAGCCCCGGCGGAGTCTCCGCCGGGGCTGCGTGGCCCGCCTTCTGCTCCCGAATCCGGTTGCGTTGCCGGAGATGGCAGAACGATCAGTCCCTGAGCCGGTCGATCTGCCGGATCTTGTTCGTCGCGTCGAGGGCGGCGACTTTGTAGGACTCCGCGAGCGTGGGGTAGTTGAAGACCGCGTCGACCAGATAGTCGACCGTGCCGCCGCAGCCCATCACGGACTGTCCGATGTGGATGAGCTCGGTGGCCCCGGTGCCGAAGCAGTGCACGCCGAGCAGTCTGCGGTCGTCCGGCGAGACCAGCAGTTTGAGCATGCCGTGCGAGTCGCCGATGATCTGCCCCCGGGCCAGTTCGCGATAGCGGGAGATGCCGACCTCGTACGGCACCGAGTCCTCGGTGAGCTGGTCCTCGGTCCGTCCGATGAAGCTGATCTCCGGGATGGTGTAGATGCCGATCGGCTGGAGGTCGTGCATCCGGTTCACCGGCTCGCCACAGGCGTGGTAGGCCGCCGTACGCCCCTGTTCCATCGACGTGGCGGCCAGCGCAGGGAAGCCGATGACGTCGCCGACGGCGTAGATGTGCGGCACCTCGGTGCGATAGTGCTCGTCGACCTTGATCCGGCCGCGCCCATCGGCGGACAGGCCGGCCTTGTCGAGGTCGAGGTCGTCGGTGAGGCCCTGGCGGCCCGCGGAGTACATCACGGCGTCCGCGGGGATCTTCTTGCCGCTCGCCAGAACGGTGAGGGTGCCCCGAGGGTGACGTTCGACCGCGGCGACGGTCTCTCCGAAGCGGAAGGTGACGGCCAGGTCCCGCAGGTGGTACTTCAGCGACTCGATCACCTCGACGTCGCAGAAGTCGAGCATTCCGGGCCGCTGTTCGACCACGGTGACCTTGCTGCCGAGAGCGGCGAACATGGAGGCGTACTCCATGCCGATCACGCCGGCGCCGACAATGACCATGGAGCGCGGCACCCGTTCCAGATTGAGGACGTTGTCCGAATCCATGATCGTCCGTCCGTCGAACTCGACGCTCGCGGGACGGGCGGGACGGGTACCGGTGGCGATGATGATGTGCTCGGCGCTCAACAGCCGTTCGTTGCCGTTCACTTCGTTCAGGGCGATGGTGTGGTCGTCCACGAAACGGCCGGTGCCGCCGAAGAGGGACACGTCGTTGCGGGAGAGCTGGTTGCGGATGACGTCGACCTCCCGGCCGACCACGTGCTGGGTGCGCGCGGTCAGGTCGGCGACGGTGATGTCCTCCTTGACGCGGTAGTTCTGGCCGTACAGATCACGCTGGGTGAGGCCGGAGAGGTACACGACCGCCTCGCGCAGGGTCTTGGAGGGGATGGTCCCGGTGTGGATGGAGACCCCGCCGACCATGTCGGGGCGGTCGATGACGGCGACCCGGCGGCCGAGCTTGGCCGCGGCGATGGCGGCCTTCTGGCCGCCCGGGCCGGATCCGATGACGAGCATGTCGAAGTCGGGCACCCTCCGGAGTGTGTCAGCTCGAAGGTCTCACCCGAAAGAGTGGACAGCCGTGTCGGGGGAACCAACTGCGGAGTTCTGCGCTCGAGTTGGTCCTGGCCACGAGCGAGCAGGCCTCCCAAGGGCCTCTCCGGTCACAGCACCAGCAGCTCACCGCACCAGCAGCACGGCTGGACCGGGCAGGGCGGGGGTACGGATCGGGCCAACGTACGTTTTCCGGTGCGTCGGCGTGCGGCACTCCAGGGGAGTCGCGGTCCCGGATACGTTACGGTGAGCCCGGCGGAGTGGGTTTACGCGTACGGCTACGGGACGTTAGCCAATGGACGAGGCAGGGGAAGCGTGACGTCAGAGCGCGGCAGTCGGTCGGCGGTGACTGCCCGGGGGCGTACGGCGGTCGGCAGGTCCCCGGGACCGCGTGCGGCGGAGATCAGGGCCGCAGCTCTCGTCCTGTTCGCCGAGCGCGGGTACGCCGCCACCACGATGGCCGACATCGGCGAAGCCGTGGGGATGCGCGGGCCGAGTCTGTACAAGCACGTGGGGTCCAAACAGGAACTGCTCGCGCAGATCATGACGGGCACGATGGACGACCTGCTGCGCAATCACCGCATCGCGGTGGCCGGCTGTGAGGACGTGGTGGAGCGGCTGCGCCGGACCGCCGAAGCGCATGTCCGCTACCACGCCCGGCACCGCCTGGAAGCGTTCGTGGGGACCCGGGAGATCCGCAGCCTGGAGGAGCCGCACCGCACGGAGGTCCTGCGGCGGCGCGCGGCCTACGAGCAGGCGTTCCGGACGTTGCTCACCGAAGGTGTGGACGCCGGCCGCTTCGCGATCACCACAGTGAAGCTGACCTCCTACGCGATCCTGGACCTCGGGATGGGTGTGGCCGTCTGGTACCGCGAGAAGGGTGACCTGACGGAGGATCAGGTCGTCTACCAGTACGGCGACTTCGCCTTGCGGCTGGCCGGAGTGCGCTGAGCCGGTGGCAGGCCCCGCCCCGGGGAACGGGGTGGCGGCCTCGGTTGCGGCCGAGATCCGACGGCGCCCGTGGGGAGTGCGCGGCCCGGTCAGGTGTGGCGTACCACCCTGGTGGCGATCTTTGTGGCGGTGTCCGCGGCGGTCAGTCCGTACACGAGGGCTGAGGCGAGTCCGCCCGCGTAGGCGCGGTGCCACAGACCGCCCGTGTCCGACCCGGCGGCCAGGAGTCCGCCGAGCGGTTCGCCGTCCTCGCGCAATACGCGGGCCCGGTCGTCGATGCGTACGCCGTGAAAGGGGAAGGTGATGGCCGGCACCGTCTCGATGACGTAGTACGGCGGTTCGTCCAATGGCAGACGGTCCAGTTCTCGGCCGGGCGCCGGTTCCAGCCCTGTCGAGGTCTGCTCGTTGAACCGCTTGACGGCGTCACGGACGGCGTCGCCCCGGTATCCCCATTCCTCCGGCAGCCAGGCCAGTTCGTCGAGGTCTTCGGCGAGTCCGACGCGGCCGCCTCGCTTGCTCGCCAGGGCGAACTTGTCGACGGCGACCGCACCCTCGACGTACGAGCCGACGATCCAGTCGCGGAACACCCGGGCGTCGGCGATGAGGAGACCGCGGCTCTCGGGCTGCTCCAGCAGCGCCATGGCGGTGAGGTGGTCGCCCAGCGTCTCGTCGGCGAACCGCTCGTTCCGCAGATTGAACAGGAGGGCGTGCTCGCTGTAATACAGCGACATGTCGACGAAGTCGGCCGGGTCGGCGAAGGGGATGCCGCTGGGAATGAGGTGGCCGTAGAAGCCGGCGTCATGGTGGCCGGTGGCAGCGCCGACCCGGGTGGCCAGGCGGTAACCGCCGCCGCGGCTGTGGGGGTTGGAGCGGAGTTCCATGCGGTCGGCGTGGGGGTGCACATGCGCGGTGCAGAGGGCGGGGTCGCCCTGGAATCCGCCGGTCGCGAGAAGCGTGGCCCTGGCCCGCGCCTGTCTGCGTGTGCCGTCGGCCGCCCTCAGCTCCGCTCCCACCACGGTGCCGTGCTCGACCACGAGCCGTTCGGTGTCGGTCTCCAGCAGCAGCTCGCCGCCGCTGTCGAGGACGAGCCGACGGCAGGTGTCGACGTAGTGGTTGGTGTCGAACTGGTGGCCGCGGCCGAAGCTGAGGATGCGTTGGGCTTCCTTGGCCTCCACGCCGAGGGAGCGGATCCAGGAGATACCGTCGTCGAACCGGTCCACGAGCGCGCGCTTGAGCGCGACGTCTCCGTGCGGATTGTGCTGGTCCATGACGTCGTGGCTCGGGGCGGTCCACGCGTAACCGGCGAAGCGTGCGGAGCCGCCGACGTCCCCGCCGATCTCGGCGATCACCACGGACAGACCGTTGCGAACGGCGCGGGCGCCGGCGGTCAGTCCTGCCATACCCGCACCGACGATCAGCAGATCGACGTCATCTGGGCGCATGCGACGCTCCTTCGGCCAAGGGATCGACTGTCCGACCAGGTTCACGAAGTCCACCCAACCTCTTGCGAGTAAACCGAACCCGATTCAAAATCTCAACTGTCGCACTCGTGTGGATACGGTGACCATGTCGCGCGGCATCCTCGACTTTGCCTTAGGCAAAGGCCTGGTCAGGCCTTACCTGCAATCAATCCCGCCCCATGCGCACGTCCCACACGTCTCTTTTTCGCTCCGCTTCCCTGGAAATCCGTGCATGAAGGGTAGCTGTACTGAGTTCAGTTCTGTACCGTCCCGGGCGTCGGCAGGGTACGGGACCGTGCCGTGGGAAGGAGAGTCGGAGCATGAGTGCCACTCATCGGTCCGCCGCAGCAGAGGCGGAGTCGGCGACGTACGATCCGGTCACGGTGCGCCGCGCGATGCTCGCCGGCAGCCTCGGGACCCTCATCGAGTACTACGACTTCAGTGTCTACGGCTATCTCGCCGTGGTGATCGCTCCGCAGTTCTTCCCGAGCGACGATCCGGCGGCCTCACTCCTGGCGGCACTCGCGGTGTTCGCCACCGGTCTCGTGGTGCGGCCGGTCGGCGGCGTCTTCTTCGGATGGCTCGGCGACCGATGGGGCCGTCGCAAGGCACTGGTGTCCTCGGTGGTGTGCATGGGAGTGGCCAGCAGCATCACGGGACTGCTGCCCACCTACAGCCAGATCGGCGTGGCCGCCGCAGTACTGCTCCTGCTCGCCCGGCTGGTGCAGGGCATCTCCACGGGCGGCGAGTCGGTCGGCGCCTACACTTACATCTACGAGTCGGCGCCGCCCCGGCGCAGGGCCTTCCTCGGTGCCGTCACGCCCATCGGGTCCAACCTCGGGTTCATGTTCGCGGCCGCCACGGCCGGGGTGATCTCCGCGCTCGCCACGAAGGACCAGATGGCCGACTGGGGCTGGCGGCTGCCCTTCCTGATGGCGATACCGCTCACCCTGTTCTGCCTGTGGGCCCGGCTGCGGATCGAGGACACCCCGGAATTCGAGGAGGCGGCACGGCGCGCCGACATCCCCACGGCTCCGATCCGCGAGGTCCTCTCCACCCACCGCGCGGCGCTGTGGCAGTCCATCGGCCTGTCCATGGCGCAGGGCGGCGCCATCTTCCTCGGACTGACGTACATCGGCATCTATCTGACCAACGACCTGGGGTACGACTCCACGCAGGTGCTCTGGCTGAGCGCGGGCGTCGTGCTGGTCACCGTGCTGCTGATGGTGCCGGCCGGCTGGCTCGCAACCCGGTTCGGCTCGCGTCGCATCCTGCTGTGCGGATTGCTGGGATTCCTGGTGACGGCCTACCCCACGATGATGCTCATGGACCAGCACAGCCTGGCCCTGGCCGGCCTCGCCTACCTGCTGTTCATGCTGAGCAGCGCGTTCGTGCAGGTCCCGGCGGCCAGTCTGTGGCCGCATCTGTTCGAGCGCCGGGTCCGCTACACCGGCATGGCGATCGGGTACAACGTCGGCACCGTCCTCGCAGGCGGTACGGCTCCGTACATCGCGACCTTCCTGGTCCAACGGACCGGAAACCTGCTCTCCCCGGCGTTCTTCGTCATGGCGGTCTGCCTGATCGGGATCGGCGCCCTGGCCACCGTCCGCAAGGATGTGTAGGAGGGGGCGGCGGGTGCGACTGCCCGGCCCGCCCCGTCCCCTCAGAGCTTCTCGAAGATGTCGGAGCCGGCGACGGACATGGCCACGAAGACACCCGCCGACGTCACCAGCGTCATGACCAGGGCGATCGCCGCGACCAGCGGGTACGAGCCGTTGGACCAGTAGTCGAACAGGATGGTCCCCATGACCTGGGTCGTGGGCGCCCGTACCAGCAGCGAGGCGGTGAACTCGTGGGTGAGCAGCACGAACATCAACGCTCCGGCACCCGCGAGAGTGGGGCGCAGCAGCGGCAGCACGATCTCGGTGTTGGTCCGCAGTGCGCCCGCCCCGCTGGTACGTGAAGCCTCCAGGTACCTATCGCCGAGCGCCACCATTCCGGACAGCTGCATGCGGGTGGCGAAGGGCAGCATCAGCGTCACGTAGACGAGGACGATCACCGTGCGGGTGCCGTACAGAATGAACGGCTCGCGGCTGTACGTCAGCAGGAAGCCGGCGCCGAAGACCACCGCGGGAATCCCGAGGGGCATCGCCACGATGAAGTCCACCGCCGCCCGGATGATGCGGAACCGGCGCCCCTTGAGCAGCAGCGAGGCGGCGACGAAGCCGAGCGGGAGCGCGATGGCGACGGAGATGACCGAGGTGACGAGGCTGTTGACGATCGCGTCGGTGATCCCCGACTCCTGGAAGACGCGCCGGAAGTTGTCGAGCGTGAACCCGCTCGGTTCGATCTTCCCGCTCCAGAAGGCGGAGAGCGACACCACCGTGAGCGCGCCCAGCGGCAGCGCGAGCGCCACCAGGCCGTAGAGGACGATGCCCGTGACCGCCACCCACGACGGCCGCCCGCCGGACCGGAACGCCTTGCCGCCGTGCGTGACGAAGCGGCTGTGATCGCCGAGGATCACCTTCTGGAAGAGGACGACGGCGATGCCGAAGAGCAGCAGCGGTGAGCCGATCGCGGCCGCCCTGCCGTAGTCGACCGGGCTCTGCGACACGGCGACGTACATGTCGGTGGTGAGGACGTTGACGCCGTTGTTCCTGCCCAGCAGCAGCGGGCCCGTGAACTGGCCGAGTCCAAGCAGCAGGGCCACGAACCCGCCGTACACCAGGACCGGACGCAGCAGCGGCAGCGTCACCCGGAAGAACACCCCGGCGGCCGACGATCCGCTGACCTGTGCCGCCTCGATCAGCTCCGAATTGATGTTGCCGAATCCCGCGCTGACGAAGAGATAGACGAAGGCGGTCAGGCCGAAGCCGGTGATGAGGACGATCCACGGCAGCGTGTAGATGTCGACGGGACCCTCGTCGAGATGGTCCCACCAGGGCAGGTTGCGCAGCGCCGCGTTGAGGTAGCCGGGGCGGGGCGAGAACAGGAACGCCCAGCCGGTGACCGCCGCCACGGCCGGGACCACGATGGGCAGGACGGGCAGTACGCGCAGCAGCCGCAGGCGGGGTGGCAGGCGGGTCGCCGCCCAGGCCAGGAACGTGCCGAGGACGAGCGCGATGGCCAGCGAACCCAGCGCCATACCGGCCGTCGTACGCAGCGTCTCGGCCATGTCCGGGCTGTCGAAGGCGGTGCTGTAGCCACGGGCGTCGTCCTCGAAGGCCAGCCGTTGCAGGCCCACCAGCGGGGCGATCACCAGGTAGCCGATGGCGGCCAGGAAGGCGAGCGCGCCGAGCCGCGGCAGATGGCGCCGCGCACGGTTCAGCGCCGTCGGCCGTGGCGGCGCCGCGTGCGGCGGTGTCGTCGTGGGGGAGGAAGAGGGGGAGTGTGCGGGTACGGCGGGTGCGGCCACGACGTCACGCTCCCACTGCGGCGGGGGCGTGCACGGCTGTCCGTACCCCGTCGGCGTCGTAGTAGATGGCCGCGTCCTTGGCGAACCACGCGGTCACCCGCTGCCCACGCGACAGGCTCCGCGCCCATGGCTTGCCGGTCAGTGGCGCCCGCGCGTGCAGGCGGCTGTCCGCGATCGCGACGACCACATCCATGTGACGCCCGCCGAACTGCGCGTCGACGACCTCCGCAGGGAGGCCGACGCTGTGGGCCGGCGGCTTCTCGTCGGCCGGACAGAGCTGAAGATCGTCGGGACGCAGCCGGGCGGCGACCTCGCTGAGCGAGCGGGGCACCGGCAGCTCGTCGGCCACCGCCTGGCTCGCTGCATCCGCCTGGCTTGCGGTGCCTGATGGGGCATCGGCGCCCGGGTCGCCGGCGAGTACCCATTCCCCGCCCTGACGCCGCAGCGGAAGCCGGTTCGACATGCCGATGAACCCGGCGACGTATTCGGTGGCCGGTTCCTCGAAGACCCGTTCCGGCGTGTCGAGTTGCTCGATCCGCCCGGCTTGCATGATCGCCAAACGGTCGCCGAGCGCCAGCGCCTCGCTCTGGTCGTGGGTGACGAACACGGCGGTGAAGCCCAGCCGGGCGTGCAGCTCGTGCAGTTGGGCGCGCACCTGGTCGCGCAGCCGCGCGTCGAGGTTGCTCAGCGGCTCGTCGAAGAGGACCAGATCGGGCTGGGCGGCCAGGCCGCGGGCCAGGGCGACCCGCTGCTGCTGGCCGCCGCTGAGCTGTGCCGGATAACGGTCGAGCAGGGCGGCACAGTCGACGAGCTCCGCCGCCTCCTCGATCCGCGTGCGCGCCTGCTCACGGGCCACCCGTCTGGTTCTCAGGGGATATCCGATGTTGCGGCGCACGGTCATGTGCGGCCACAGCGCGTACGACTGGAACACCATCCCGATCCGGCGCTTGTTGGGAGGGAGGTTGACCTTCCCGCGTACATCCAGCACCGTCTGGTCGCCCAGGGAGATGCGTCCCTCGTCGGGCGTCTCCAGACCGGCCAGACAGCGCAGAGTCGTGGTCTTCCCGCAGCCGCTCGGGCCGAGCAGAACGATGAACTCGCCCGGCTCGATCTCCAGCGACAAGTCGTCCACCGCGACCGCCGGCGGCTTGCCGGCGAACCTTTTCGTCAGACCCTCGATGCGCACGTGGGACACGAGGACTCCTTATTTCCAGGTATTCAAAGATCAGGTGAGTGGGCACCCGTCGATGCGGGTGCCCACACTGCTGGCATCGTTCCTGGCTGATGCGGTCCGTCGCCCCTGCCGGAACTACTGGAACTACTGGAACAGGGACTTCCACTTCTTCTGGTACGCGGCCACGGCCTCGGGTGTGAGCTTGGCCGGATCCTGCACACGTACCTTGTCGTTGGTGATCACCGTGCCGGGGATCTTGGGCAGCACCGAGCCCGCGGACGGCGTGATCAGCTCCTGCCCCTTGGCGGTCACCATGAAGTCGGCGAACAGCTGGCCGGCGTTGGGGTGCGGGGCGCTCTCCAGCACCATGCCGTAGTACCGGGCACCCCACGCGCCGTCCGGCGGCATGCGGTAGTCGACCGGCGCACCCTTCTTCTTCGCGGGCTCGAGCGCGATCGGCGCTATGAAGCTGCCGGCGGCGATCTCGCCGGACTGCAGCGCCTCACCCATCGGCAGAGAGCTGGGGTAGATGCGCGGCTTCTGGGCGGCCAGCTTCTTCACGAAGTCGGCGCCGTACGTCTCCTCCAGCCACAGGTAGAAGTCGACGATCGAGGGCGCGGTCGGCTCGATGACGCCGATCTTTCCGCCTGCGAGCGAGGGGTCGAGCAGGTCCGGGTAGTCGGTCAGCCCCTTGGAGTAGAGCTTGGAGTTCCAGCCGAACGTGAGCACCGCGGAGTTGGTCTCGAAGTAGTTGCCGTCGTGGACGTACTGCTTGGCGTCATAGTCGCCCTTGCCGGTCAGTTCGGGACCGGTCGGCGCCAGGAACCGCTTGGCCTCGGCCTGCGGCTTCACCCACGACAGACTCGCGCTGACATACATGTCGGCGATGCCCTTGCCGGTGTTGAACTCCGTCTCGACCTTCACGCCGAGGTCACCGTCGACGCCCCGGACGGTCTTGACGTCGATCCCCGGGTACTTGGCCTCGAAGGCCTTCGCGAGGTTGTTGAGGGCGGTCAGATCCTGGGCCGAGTAGACAGTGATCTGTCCTTCTTTCTTCGCCGCTGCGACCAGTTCGTCCATGCCCGCCGACGCGGGCACGACCTTGGACTCGGCGTTGTTGTCGTTGCCGCCGCCGCACCCGGCGGCCAGCAGTGTGGTGATCGACAGCAGGATGAGCAAAGCCCCGCGCCGTCGCGGATCTGATCTCATTCTCGGCTCCCTTATGTGAAACCGGCTCCCGGCCGAACCGGCGCACGAGTGAGAGGACTTTGCGCTGGACGGTGACCGGATCGCCAAGATTTCGTGAAATTACCAAACTGAACTAGGTTAGGCAATAGAATGCGCAGCCATGCGACGAAAGGGTGTGCTCGGGGCGCCTTCCGTGCCGGTTGCCCCGCGGTGGCCAGTCTGTCTGCAGAGTGCGGGGCGGTGGCCCGGCCGCACTCTGCAGACAGAC
>NZ_JAAKZY010000202.1 GCF_011045015.1 Streptomyces scabichelini
CACTTGCCCACCGGCGGGAGGGGTCGTGGGTCGGTGCGTCGTATGCCCGTCGCGTAGGTTCGTTCTCAGGCCACCTGCGCCCTGTTGAGCCGAAGGGCCGTATGCCCACCCAGCGACGGGCTGACGCACCGGCCCACGACCCCGCACCCACCACCCACCCAGGGGCGCGGGGAACTGCGCGACCAGCCACCCACACACCCGCACCCAACAACGAACCCGACCCGCTCAACCGCCGGAGGCAACCCGCAGGAAACGCCGCAACCGCCCCTCCGACCAACAATTGACCACGTCATCCTTGGTAAGCCACCCACGCTGAGCCGTGCCCACGCCATAACGCATGTTCGCCAGATGAAGCGCGGCGTGCGCATCGCTGTCGACGGCGAACTTCACCCCGTGCCGCTTCGCCCGCAGAATGTCCTCGTCACGCAGGTCGAGCCGGTCGGGGTGGGCGTTGACCTCCAGGGCCGTGCCGGTACGCGCGCAGGCCGCGAAGACCGCGTCGAGGTCGGCGTCGACACCCGGCCGCTTGCCGATGATCCGGGTCGTCGGGTGGCCGATGATGTTGACGTACGGGTTCTCACAGGCCCGTACGAGCCGACGGGTCAGCGCCTCACGCCCCTGGTTGAAGTGCGAGTGCACGGAGGCGACGCACAGATCGAACCCGGCCAGGAACTCCTCCGGCCAGTCGACGTCACCGTCGGGGCCGATGTTCAGCTCCGCACCGTGCAACAGCCGCATGCCCTTGCCGTGCCTGCCGCCATAGGAGCCGTCGAGCTCCCGCACGCGCTCCCGCTGGGCCAGCATCCGTTCGTCGGTCATCCGCTGCATATACAGGTTGGGCCCGTGATCGGTGATCGCGTAATAGGCGTAGCCGCGCTCGGCGGCCGCCGCCACCATCTCCTCCAGCGGGGCAAGCCCGTCGGTGAGGTCGGTGTGCGTGTGCAGGTCACCACGGATGTCCGCCTCCGTCACCAGGCCGGGCAGCTCGCCACGCAGCCCCGCCTCGATCTCGCCGCGGTCCTCGCGCAGCGTCGGCGGGATCCACGGCAGCCCGAGCCGGGCGTACACCTCCTCCTCGGTCTCGGAGACGATCTTCTCCCCGCTCTCGGCGTCGAACAGCCCGTACTCGGACAGCTTCAGCCCCTGGTGCACGGCCAGTTCCCGGGTGCGGATGTTGTGCGCCTTGCTCCCCGTGAAGTACTGCAGGGCCGCGCCCCACGAGTCCGGCGGTACGACGCGCAGGTCGACGGACAGACCCTTGGTGGTGCGGATCGACGTCTTCTTCTCGCCGTGCGCGATGACTTCCGAGACGTACGGCAGCTCGGTGAACGCCCGCATCAGCGGCGCCGACCTCCCGGCCGCGGCGAGCACGTCGATGTCGCCGATCGTCTCGCGGAAGCGGCGCAGCGACCCGGCGTACGTGCACCGCCGGCAGCCGGTCACCCGGGACAGTTCGGCGACGATGTCGTCGGCGAGGTCCATGGCGACGTCGAGCAGGACGCGGTCTCCGGAGGACTGGAGGAGTTCGATGCCGTGAAGGATGTTCTCCTCCGTCTTCGGCCCGAAGCCCTTCAGGTCGCGCAGCCGTTCCTCGTGGATGGCGTCGGCCAGTTCCTCGACGGAGGAGATGCCCAGCTCCTCGTACAGGACGCAGGCCTTCTTCGGGCCGAGCGTGGGGATGGCCGTCAGCCGCCGGACCCCGGCGGGGATCTTCGCCCGCAGCTCCTCGACCGCGGACACGCTGCCGCTGCGGAAGTACTCGACGATCTTCTCGGCGATCGACTTGCCGACGTTGGGGATCTCCTGAAGGCCCTTGACGTCGAGGCTGGACACCTCGGCGTGGTAACCGCCGACGGCACGGGCAGCCTTCTCGTAGACACGCACCCTGTACGCGTCTCCGCCAGTGATCGAGATCAGATCCGCGTACTCGGAGAGCAGCGCGGCGACCTCGTCGTTGGACCGAGCCACATATCCAGGGTAGGCACAATGCCCGGTGCCCCTGAGACCCGCACCGCGGTACATACCGGGGGCGGGCCCCAGGGACACCGTCGTCTCCTGCGGGTCCTACGGGTCCTACGGGGCGTCGATCAGGTCGTGCGGCGGCACGGTCACCGTGCGGGCGCCCGGCTCACCGCCGATGATCACCTTGCGCAGCGCGACGTTGTTGCCGGTGTTCGTCTCCTGGAGGCGCTTCTCCGGGTTGGCGATGACCTGGATGTAGTACGTGCCGTTCGCCAGGTCGGTGATGTCGAAGGACTGGCCCGGAAGGTACTGGCCGTACGTGTCGCCGGAGCCGACGTCGAGGACCTCGCGGACGGAGATCGCGTCCTTCCCACCGCAGGCGGTCGACAGATCGGTGTTCTCCGGGTGCCAGTTGGCGTTCTTCACCGTGTAGTCGATCGCGTCGGTGTTGGCCAGGCAGAAGGCCTCCTTGCCGCTGCGTACTTCCTTGGTCTGGTCCTCGCTCAGCAGCCGGTAGCTCGCGAAGTCCGTGAAGTGCCAGTGGTCGTGCCCGTCCCGCTCGTCCCACTCCATGGTGCCGGTGGGCGCGTATCCGACCTCCTTGCCGTCGGCGTCGTAGAAGTACTGGTACGCGTCCATCAGGTTCTTGCCGGGGCTGCGGAAGCCGTCCACGACGAGCGGGGCGGGGCCGGCGTTCCAGACGTTGGCGCTGAAGGCGAGGTAGTCCTTGCCCGCTACGCCACCGTGGTCACCGTCGTCACCCTCCTCGCCGTCGGTGACTTCGATGCCCCAGGCGGGCAGCGAACGCAGGTCCGGCTTGGGCACGTTCGCCGCGACACCCGCCCGGCCGGTGGGCCGCTCGGCGTGGGGCTTCGCCGCGGACGCGGGCGCGGACTCGGGCGCGATGGGCGAGCCGTCGGTGTAGCCGGGTCCGTCGCCCGGTCGGGGCGCCACGCCGCGGTCCTCCAGCGCGTGCGACACGGCGGGCGGGGCCGGCTCGTCGGCGCCGCCGGGACCCTGGTGGGGGGAGGCGTCCGCGTCGTGCCCGGCGGCCTGGTGCCCTCCGGAGTGGGCCGAGGACCGCGAGGCGGCCACTCCCTCGCCATCCGGGAAGCTGTTCTCACGTACCGTCAGCTTGATGGTCGGCCGGTCATCGGGGATACCGAACAGGTCGCGGTACTTCTTGGCCACCGCCACGTTCGCCGTGTACTCGCCCGCCGGCAGGTCCACCTGCGATCCGTACCACGAGGTGGTGTTGGACGCCCAGCCCTTCTCGACGCCCCACACCGAGCCCAGCGTGAACGGGTTGGTGGAGCAGCCCTGCGGATACTTCGACGTGGCCGGGGCGTCCGGCCGGATCCGCCCGGAGGCGTTGTTCGGGCAGAAGGCCTGCTCCGTCTTCGACACTTCCTCGCCGGCCGCGTTCTTGACCGACACCTCCAGGAAGCCGGGCAGACCGGCGAAGTCCTTCACCAGCCCGGCGGGCAGTTTCTTGGCCTTCGTCTTGGTTCCCTCGTGAATGATCTGCTGGGCGACGACGGGATCCTTGTACGACTTCCGGGTCACCTTGAACTCCAGCGGCGCGCCGTCGACCGTGACGTACGTGCCGAGGTCCAGCGTGACCCCGCCCTCCTCCTCCCAGCGATCGAGCGTCAACGAGTCCGTCGCGGCGATCAGCTTGAGCTTCGGCTTGCCCGCCGTTCCCGCCTCCGCCGCCCCGGCCCCGGGGGCGGCTCCCGCCCCGGCGACGACGGTGGTGAGCGCGAATCCCGCGGCTAACGCCGCACGCTTCGGGCGGTTGCGGTGCTGCTGTCTGGTCATGTGTTCCTCGTCTGCGAGAGTCATGATCAAGCCTGTGAGCAACCTGTGAGAGTCGTGATGAGGGTGTGTGGTTGCCTTTGCGGAAGAACTCGCATCACGAGGCAGGCGGGGTCAGCCGTCACCCACGGTCGGCGAGCGCGTCCACCGGGGCCGTGCGCAGCGCCCGTCGGGTGGGCAGCTCGATGGTGACGAAGGCCAGGCTGATGATCGTGAGCGCTGTGGCGGGCAGCAGCCAGACCGGGCCCGCGGGCCAGGGGCGGTCGAGGAAGCCGATGCCCAGCAGGGTGAGGGGGATCGCGGCCAGGACGAGGCCCGCGGTGAGGGCGGCGACGCCGATCACCGCGGCCTCGCGGCGCATCATCGCGCGGATCTGACGGGGCGTCGTGCCGTTCAGGCGCAGGGTGGCGATCTCGCCGCGGCGTTGGGCGGTGGTGGCGACGAGCTTGTTGGCGATGCTGAGGAGGAGGTAGCCGAGGAGTACGACGATGGTGGCCAGGTTGACCCATACCTCGGGCGGGGCATCGTTCAGGCTGCCGCCCGTTCCCGTGTCCGTGGGCTCCACCGTCAGGCCCGGCCGGGACCCGGTGAGCGCCGTGAGCTGGCGCTGTGCCGTCGCCGTACCGTCCGTGCGGACGAGGATGCTCTCGTCGGGGCCCGTCGTGGTGTGGCCCGCCGCGAGGTCCCGGGAGAGCGCGACCGGGCCGAAGCCGAGTCCGCGGTCGTAGACGGCGACGACCTCGGCCTTCACGCGGGTGCCGTCGCCGAGGATCAGGCCGACCCGCTCGCCCAGTCCGGCGCCGCGGGAGCGGGCGACATCGCTGCTGACCGCGACAGTGTCGCCGCTGAGCCCGGCCAGGCTGCCGAACCGTACGTTCAGGTCCAGGACGCTCCACGCGTCCGGAGTGAGGATCATCGCGGAGGAGGATTCGACCTCGTCCTCGCCGAGGAGCTTGTAGGGCCAGATCACGGTCGTGCTGCCGACGGGGGCTGCCGCCCGTACGCCGGAGGTCTTCCGTACCGCGTCGAGCGTGTCCTCGGGCAGTGCGCCGAGGGCCGGTGCGCTTAGGCGTTGCTGGGCGAGGGTGCCGGTGCGGACGTCGTGCGAGGTGGCCGTCATCACGGTCGTCTGGGCGAGGGTGTACGTCAGGACGAACACGACCGCCATGGCGAGGGTGCTGACGACGCCCGCGATGCGCAGGGCGTAACCGCGGACGTTGGACACGGCCAGCCACGTCGGCGCGGCGACGCCCGGCCGCAGCCGCCGTGCCAGAGTGTCGCCGGTGCGCCGGACCAGGGCGGGGCCCGTCATCGCGAGGCCGATCGCGCCGATGACGCCGGCCATGGAGGTCGCGGCCGCGCCGAGGACGGTCCTCGACAGCAGCGGTACGACCGAGAGGGTCGTGGCGGCGAGGATGAGCAGCAGTCCGGCACGGGTCCGGATGCGGGACGGCTCACGGGGTTCGCTGCGCGACTCGGCGACGGCCTCCGTGGCCGGCAGTCGCGACGTACGCCAGGCGGCGCCCCTCGCCGACACCTGGACGGCGACGGCCAGCAGGAGGGCGGTGGCCAGCGCGGGCAGCGGGCTGAACGTCAGGGGCAGGGCGTCCGGGAGCACGCCGCGTTCGACGAGCTGTTGCCGGAACTGTCCGGCCAGCAGATAGCCGAGGACGGCCCCGGGCACCAGCGCCACGGCCGCGATCACCGTGGCCTGGGCGGCGGCAAGCCGGCGGATCTGCTTCGGGGTGGCGCCGACGGCCCGCATCAGGGCCAGCTCGCGGCGCTGCCCGGCGATCGACACGCCCAGCGCGCCGGCCATGACGAACCCGGTGATCAGCACGACGATCCCGGCGAGCGAGCCCGCGAGCAGGATGAGGAGTGAGCGCGAGGCCACGGCGTCGGGCGCCGCGAGGTCTCCCCGGTCTTCGCCGGTGGCCACCACCAGGTCGGTGTCGCGCAGTTCATCGCGGACGGCCGCGGCGACGGAGTCGGTGGCGCCGGTTTCGGTACGCAGTCCGATCAGGTCGACGGTCCCGGCGCGGGCTCCGCTGTCGCGCCCGGCCAGCCGCTCGGCCGTCGCGTCGGCGAAGAAGACTCCGGCTCCGGGCGCGTCGACGACCCCGGAGACGCGGTACTCGGCGGCGTCCCGGCCGGCTGCGGCAACCTCGACCCGGTCGCCCGCCGTGACACCCGCGGCGGCGGCCATGTCGCGGTCCACGGCGACCTCACGGGAATCGCCCGGCTTCCTGCCGTCGACAGGGGCGTCCTGCAGCAGCCCGGTGGAGGACCAGCCGTGCCCGGCCGTCCTGGGATCCTCGCCCGGTACGACCCTGCCGTCCGCGTCGACGAGGGCCGCGGGGAAGCCGACGTCGCCGACCACGCCGGTGACCCCGGGCAGCTCGCCCAGCCGGTCGACGAGCCGCGCCGGAACCGTCCCCCGCTCCGGCAACGCGATCGGCAGGTCCCCACTCGGCCGGAAGGTCTGATCCGCCGACACCACGACGTCCGCCCCGGCGAGCCGCCCGGCCGGCAACTGTGACCGCAGGCCGGACTCGGCCAGTACTCCGGTACCGGTGACGAGCACCGCACCCCCGAGCACCGCGCACGCCACCGCCACCAAAGCGGCGACCCGATGCCGGGCCATCCGCACCGCGAAGTACCACATGGCCCCTCAGCCCTCTCCCAGTGCGACGAGCCGGCCGGCCAGCTCGGGTGCCGTGGGCGCGTCCAGGGTGTCCACGACCCGGCCGTCGGCCATGACCAGCGCCTGGTGCGCCTGAGCCGCGGCGGCCGGGTCATGGGTGACCATCACCACCGTCTGGCGCAGCTCGTCGACGAGGTCACGCAGCAGGTTCAGGACCTCGTGGGCGCTGCGCAGATCGAGCGCGCCGGTCGGCTCGTCGGCGAACACGACGGCGGGCCGGGCCGCCAACGCCCGTACGATCGCGGCCCGTTGCTGCTGCCCGCCGGAGAGTTCGGCGGGCCGGTGCGTCAGCCGGTCGCCAAGCCCGACCCGCTCGATCAGGATCCGCAGCCACTCCTTGTCCGGGGCCCGTTCCGCGAGCCGCAGCGGCAACGTGATGTTGTCCGCGACGCTGAGCGAAGGCACCAGGTTGTAGGACTGGAACACGAAACCGATGCGCTCGCGCCGCAGTTCGGTCCGGCGGGTCTCGTTCAGGCCCGCGATCTCGTGCCCGTCGATGCGGACGCTGCCCGCGGTCGGGGCGTCCAGTCCGGCGGCACAGTGCATCAGCGTGCTCTTGCCGGACCCCGAGGGCCCCATCACGGCGAGGAAGGTGCCGCGTTCGACGGTCAGGGACACGTCGTCGAGGGCGCGTACCCCTCCGGGATACGTCTTGCTGAGGTGCGCAAGCGCGATGGCGGGGGTGTGGTCCGGGGTGCCCGCCGCGTGGGCCTCAACTCCCCTGAGGAGCTTGCTCATCGACGACCCCGCAGGCGCTGAGCGACCAGTGCGGTCAGGCAGACCGCGGTAACGGCGCCGAAGGCGAGGTGGACCGCCGTCCCGGCAGCGGCGTACGAGGCCACCATGTTGCCGATCGCGCTGATCACCAGCAGCACCCAGAGGAGGGTGCGCACGACTCCGGACCCGGTGACGACGCGGAGCGGCTCGCCGACGGGGAGCGGCCCGCCGATGGTCTCGGCGTTGTGGTCGACGGACGGCTTGGCGGACGGGTCGGCGTACGTCCCGGAGGCGGTGGTGAGGCGGTAGGGGTCGGTCATTTTCGGGCTCCTTTTCCTGGTGGCCGCGGAGGCTTGCGGCCTGTTCCGCTGTCGTCACCGACGCTATGAATCGCGCCCCCTCGCGGCCGAGCCCGCCTGCCGCCCGGTTCGAGGTACAGCAGGCTGTACCTCCCGGCCCCGGCTGTACCTCCCTGCCCCGCCTGCACCTCCTCCGGACCTCCCCGACTTCCTCGCCGCTTGAGCTGACGGCCAACTGTTCGGCGCCTTAGGGTCATTGCCCGAGGAGGAGTGCATGTCGAGCCAGCGGTACGCATCGGGTGGCGGCCCGAAAACCCGTAGCGGCGCCCCGGAAACACCTAACGAAGCCCGGGAGACCCGTATCCGGGACCTCGCTGCACGGTCCGCCGGCGCCGCCCTCGCCGCGCTCGGACAACTCGTCGGCGGACTCGGCAGCGCCCTGCTGGCGCTGGGCGTGCTGGTCCTGGTGGCCGTCACCGCCGTGGCTTCAGTGGCCGGAGTGGGACTGCTGATGGCACCCGTCGCGCTGCGCGCCCTGCACGCCGTCGCCGACCGTGAACGCGACCGGCTCACCCGCTGGGGCCCCGAGCTGATCGGCCCGGGACCCGCACCGACTCAGCTGCGCGCGGCCCTTGTCGACCCCACCACCCGGCGGGAGCTGCGCTGGCTGGCCACGCACGCGACCCTGGGGCTGCTCCTCGGCCTGCTCGGCTTCGTGCTGCCGCTCTTCGCGGTGCGCGACTTCCTCTACCCGCTGTACTGGCAGCTGATCCCGAAGGGCACGGCTGACACCTGGCCGGCTGGGAACGCGACCGCGCAGTCCTGGCCGGGCGCCATCGCGGTGGCCCTGCTGGGCCTGGCCTGGATCGCGATCATCGTGGGGCTCACCCCGGGCATGGCACGGCTCCAGGCGCGGCCGGGACGGCGGCTGCTGTCGGCGGGCCCCGACGCGGACCTGTCCCTGCGGGTCGCGGAGCTCACCGCCACCCGGGCGGCCGCCCTCGACGCCCACGCGACCGAACTCCGCCGCATCGAGCGGTCGTTGCACGACGGCACCCAGAACCGGCTGGTCAACGTCACCGTCCTGCTCGGCGCCGCCCGCCGCATGGTGGCCCGCGACCCGGCCGGAGCCGACGAACTCCTCGAACGCGCCCAGAGCGCCGCCGAGGGGGCGCTGGCCGAACTGCGCTCGGTGTCCCGGAGCATCCTGCCGCCCGTACTGGACGACCGCGGCCTCGAAGGCGCGCTCAACGGACTGGCCGCGGACTGCCCGGTGTCCTGCCGCGTCGACGTCGAGACACCCGCGAGGTGCGCGGTCTCCGTCGAGGCGACCGCCTACTTCGTGGTGGCCGAAGCCCTGACCAACATCGCCAAGCACAGCCGCGCCCGGCACGCCACCGTCTCCGTCCGCAGCCACGACGGCCGACTGCACCTGCACATCACCGACGACGGCAGGGGCGGCGCGGACGAGGACGGCGGCTCCGGACTCACCGGCATGCGCCGCCGGATCGCCGCCCACGACGGCACCCTCACCCTGACCAGCCCGCCCGGCGGGCCCACGACACTCGAGGTGGATCTCCCATGCGGATCGTGATCGCCGAGGACGACCCACTGCTGCGCGAAGGGCTCGCCCTGCTGCTGCGTGCGGAATCGCTCGACGTGGTGGCCACCGCCGGCACGCCCGACGGCATCCTCGCCGCCATCGACGAACACAAGCCGGATGTCGCCATCCTCGACGTCCGGATGCCCCCGACCCACACGGACGAGGGCATCGTCGCGGCCGTAGAGGCCAGGCGCCGCCGGCCCGACCTGGCCGTGCTCGTCCTGTCCGCGTACGTCGAGCAGAGCTTCGCCACCGAACTGCTCACCGGCGGTGTCACCGGCCTCGGCTACCTCCTCAAGGAGCGGGTCGGCCGGGTCGAGGAGTTCCTGGACGCACTGCGGCGCGTGGTGGCAGGCGGTACCGCCATCGACCCCGAGGTCGTCGCGCAGCTCTTCGCCCGCAGCCGCGACGACAGCCGCCTGGAACGGCTCAGCCCTCGCGAGCGCGACGTACTCGCCCTGATGGCCGAGGGCCTGGGCAACTCCGCCATCGCCGAACGGCTCGTCGTCACGGACGGCGCCGTCCACAAGCACATCCGCAACATCTTCGCCAAGCTCGACCTGTCCCCCACCGACCAGGTGGACCGGCGGGTCGCCGCGGTCCTCCGCTATCTCGAGGACGTACGCCGCAGTGCCTGACGAGGCATCACTTGATGGAGCGTCAAAGGGCGTGTGGCCGACCGGTGGTACAGCAGGCTGTACTACGGACTGGGCTGCTGGCTTGATCGTCGGCCGTGGGTAGTTTTCCTACGTTGGTGATCGCACCGCACAGGGCGGTGTCATCGCCGACTTCCGAGGAGCCCGTACCCCATGGCGACCAAGACCCGCACCAGGTTCACCTCCCGCATCGTGACCACCGCGCTCGTCACCGTACTCACCGGACTGGGGCTCGCCATACCCGCCGCGGGCGCGACGAAGTCGGGCGACGACACCCTCCAGAACCAGGTGAACGCCATCCACAAGACCGGAACCGTGGGCGTCCTGGCCCAGTCGACCGGCCCCCGCGGACACCGGTACGCGGCCGCCGGGGTGGCCGACAAGGCCACCGGTGACACCGTGAGGCCCAGTGACCGGTTCCGGATCGCCAGCGCCACCAAGACCTTCGTCTCCACGGTGGTGCTGCAACTGGTCGGCGAGGGCGAGCTGTCGCTGGACGACACCGTCGAGGACTGGCTGCCGGGAGTCGTGTCCGGCAACGGCAACGACGGCAGCAGGATCACCGTACGGCAGCTGCTGAACCACACCAGCGGACTGTTCAACTACACCGAGGACTTCCCCATCCTCACCAGCGCGGAGGGCTTCCAGGCCGACCGGTTCACGACCTGGACCGACGAGCAGCTCGTGGGCATCGCGATGAAGCACGCGCCGGACTTCGAGCCGGGCGCCAAGTGGGCGTACAGCAACACCAACTACACCCTCGCCGGGATGATCATCGAGAAGGTCACCGGGCGCAGCTGGCAGCGGGAGGTGACCGGACGCATCATCCGGCCGCTGGACATGCGCAACACCCTCGCCCCGGACACCTATCCCCACATCCCCGGCCCGCACCTGAAGGGCTACTCCAACTTCGACGGCTCCGGCCCGACGATCGACGTCACCGACTTCAACCCCTCCGGGGCGGGGGCGGCCGGGGCCATGATCAGCACGACCGCCGATCTGACCCGCTTCTACTCGGCGCTGCTGGGCGGCAGGCTCCTGCACCCGGCCGAGATGGCGGAGATGAAGACGACGGTACGGGCCGAAGAGCTGGACCCCGTCTGGGCCGGCGCACGCTACGGCCTCGGGCTGATGGAGGTCCCGCTGTCCTGCGGCGGGGTGTACTACGGCCACGGCGGTGACCTCGCCGGCTACACCACCCGGAACGGCGTCAGCGCCGACGGCCGACGGGTCGTCGTCGTGGAGTCGACCGGCGACCCCGCGGCCGATCTCTCCACGTTCAAGGCTCAGGTCACCCTGATCGACCGGCAGCTGTGCGCCTCGGGCGCGAAGTAGGTGAAGTAGGAGAAGTAGGCGAAGTAGCGGAAACCGTGGTGGGAATGGCTACGGCCGTTCCCACCACGGTCTTCACCGCAGGTCATTACAGCGAAACGGCGACGCCGTTGAACGTCGTCTCCGGCGTCTGCGGGCTGGTGAACCGGGCGTTGACGAGGTAGAGCCGGTCCCCCCAGCGGGCGGCGGTGGTCGGGACATCGAACCGGGGATCGGTGATCGTCCGCTTCAAAGTGGCGGTGGTGACCTTGGCATCGAGGTCCCACACGCTGATGAGGTTCAGCCGGTTCTGCACGACGTACAACGTGCGGCCGACACGAAGGAGACCGTCACCGTTGACGACGTCGGCCTGCCCGTTCAGCGCGATCTTCTTCGCATCACCGGTCTTGAGGTTCACGTGGTAGAGCTCGCCCGGCGTGCTCTTGACGACGATCAGGCCACGGCCGTCGGGAGTGTCGACGATGCCGTTGGCGTTGTTCACATCGGGCGTCTGCACCCACTCGCCGCCCAGCGGCAGACTGCGGACCTCTCCACCACGGCCGCGGGGTACGCCGTACAGCACGGCGTTGCGCGAGTCGGTGAACCAGGCGCGGTCGCCGAGCAGGATGACGTCGTTGATGAACGGGGCGGCGCTGTCGGTCAGTTGGTAGGTGTCCCGGAGCTTGCCGGTACGGGAGTCGACGATCCTGGCCGTCCCTCCGGCGCCTCCGGCGAGGTAGAGCAGGCCGTCGTGGTCCAGCTTCAGCCCGATGGACGCCGTGCCGGTGGCTCCCTCGAAGAGGACGCCGCCCTTGCCGGTGCGCAGATCGGTGCGGTAGACGGCGCCGTTGGCGCGCGAGCCCATGTAGGCGTACGGCTTTCTGCCGATCGTGATGCCCTCGGGGAGCCAACCGTCGGGGAGCGGGAACTCGGTCGGCCACGCGGCTTTCACCGGGGCGGCGGAAGCGGCGCTCGCCGTGCCGACGCCGGCCGCCACCGTGAGCGCGGCGGCCGCACCGCCGAGAAGGGTGCGCCGGGACGGCCGGGGTGGGTTCGGGGTCATGGTTCCGGGCCTCCGTGAAGGTGGGGGTGGGACTCTGCGAACTCAGTAACTCAGCGAACTCTTGGGACAGTTGGGGACATCGAGAACCAGGCGAAGCCCGGCTCCCGAACTCTGTCGCTCGTAACGGCCCACCACCCACCAGAGTTCCCCTATGAATCCCCTGTGGCCACCCTGTGCCCGCCCCCCGGCGGGCCGCCTCCTACGAGCCTGTCCTCTGCCCGGCACGCGGCGAATCGCCGTACAACGGGAAGCGCTCCGTGGCGACTTCGAATCCGAGGGGCGCGGGCAACGGCACCGGCTCCCCGAACTTGCCCGGCAACACGTCCTGATAGGCGCCGTTGTCCGGATGGGTGTGCAGGGCCCAGGTTCCCTTGCGGGGGTCGACGACCAGGAGAACGGCCACGCCCGCGACGGCATACCAGTCGGCTTTGTCCCTGATCTCGCGGGACTTCTCGGAACTGGAGATGACCTCGACGGCGAGCGCCGCGTCCTCGGCCGCGGCCAGCCAGTCATCGTCGTCCATCCAGTCCAGGGGCAGGACGATCAGGTCCGGCGTGGCGTAGTCGTCCGGGTCTTCCGGCAGGGCGATCGAGGACATCTCGAACGCTCCGAGCCCCTCGGGAAGAATCCCGTCGAACTGCTGACGCAGCTGCCACACAACACCCGCATGCTTCCCACGCGGGGTAGGGGACATCACGAGCTTTCCTCCCACAATCTGCACACGCAGACCCGTAGCGTCCTGGATCTTCTCGGCGATCTCACGCAGATTCCCCGGGCGGGGGCGCGGGTACATCGAGGCGCCCGGCGATACCGACATGGCTCGCTGCCTCCGTCCCTCCACGTCTGCGGCTGCGTGAGCGGGGTCGATGGGAGGTCCGATGTCCCGCTCGGCGTCGAATCCACCGTACTGTGCAGCCTCCTCCACCGCCTCGGCTTCACCGCCCACACGCATGCACGTGGCCCTCCTGAGTCGCTCCTCAAGCTGTGTCACACCATCTCCCTTTCACGCTCCGGATACATGCCGTCACCGTAGGACATCGCACTGACACTCGGCCCACAACAGCTTGCCGCCCTCGGAGCCGCCCAGTTCGGGAGGCGCAGAGACGCCCCACGCGTCGACGCAGGCCCGTACGAGGTGCAGGCCGCGGCCGTTTTCGGCTTCCGGGGCGGCTTCCGGTGGTACGTCGGCCGCGTCGCCGAAGCCGGGCGGGAGTCTCGGATCGGAGTCCCATACGGCGACGTAGAGCCGGTCGGATTCGGTGGAGCGGATCCGGAGGCCGTACGGGCCCTTGGTGTGCAAGTGGGCGTTGGTGAGGAGCTCGGAGGCCAACAGCTCGGCGGTGGGCGTGAGTTCGGTGAGGTGGTGGGCGGCGAGGACCGTACGGAGGGTTGCGCGGGCGATACCCGGTGCGCGGGGATCGTGCGGGAGTTGGAGGGTGTAGCTCCAGGGCGGGGATACGGTTGCCATCGGAAGTCTCCTGGTTCGGAGGGAAGTTGGACGGTTTGGGGGTGCGGGTTGGTTACGTTGCCCAGTGACCGCGGCCGCTCCGTCGAGCGGGGTGCTTCTGGGTGGGGCGCCTGAGCAATAAGGTAGCGGCGTCCAGTGAATACATTCACTGGAATCCAAGGATCCCATTCACTACCACCCGTGTGGGTGACGCTGACAGCAAGGAGGCGGGCAAGCCCGTGAGGAGCAACCCAACGGGTCGTCAGCTCCGCTTCGGTGCGGAGCTGCGCAAACTCCGAGAACGCGCAGGCCTCACCGCCACCGAGGCGGGTCAACTCATGGGCATCAAGCAGACCCAGGTCAGCAACATGGAGGCGGGGCGCGTGGGCGTGAGCCCTGAACGTGTGCGTGCCCTCGCCCGCCACTACAAGTGCGGCAACGCGGCACTCGTCGAGGCACTGAGCGAGATGACCACCGACCGGACGCGCGGCTGGTGGGAGGAGTACCGCGAGCTCCTCCCCGCTGGCCTGCTCGACCTGGCCGAGGTCGAGCACCACGCCGCACGCCTGCGCACCGCCATCACGGTGCATATCCCCGGCTTGCTCCAGACCGTCGACCACGCTCGCGAGCTGTTCCGTCAAGTCGTACCGGAGTTCTCACCGCCGGACATCGAGCACCGGGTGTCCTTCCGCATCAAACGTCAGGCCATCCTCTTCAGGAACAGCCCGACCCCCTACCTCGCGATCATCCACGAGGCCGCTCTGCGCATGCGGTTCGGCGGCTCGTCCGTGGCGAAGGGACAGCTGCAGCACCTACTGGACATGAGCGAACGGGACCACATCACGCTCAAGGTGCTCCCGTTCGCCGTCGGGTCTTTTCCAGGCTCGGGCCAGTCGATCTTCTACTCCAGCGGTCCGGTACCCCAACTGGACACGGTCCACCTCGATCAGTCCCACGGCCCCGCGTTCCTCGACGCCGAGGCCCAGTTGGAGATGTACCGGGTACTCCTCAACCGTATGGAGTCCCTGGGCCTCGGCCCCGAGCAGTCCCGAGACGTCATCCACAACGCGATCCGTGACCTGTGAAGGGAACGAAATGTCCAAGCACACCAGGTGGCAGAAGTCGTCCTACTGCGGACAGGGCGACTCATGCGTACACATAGCTACCGGCACAACAACGATCCACCTCACTGAAAGCGGCGACTCCACCGGCGCCATACTCGACGCGACCCCCGCCGCCTTCTCCGCCCTCCTCCACACCCTCAAGCGCGAGGAAGAACCCCACCGTGGCTAGTGGGACGCCTTCGTACTGGGCGTACAGGCAGGCGAGTTCGACCACTTCATCGAAGGCCTTGAGGACGCGCAGAACAGCACTCCATAGCCCGCGAGCCCACCGGTCACACCCCGGGAGGGGGGAAGTCCTCCAGCGGCATGGCGTTCTCGTCGTCCTGCTGGCCGAGGAGAATGGTGCGCACGCCCGGCGGGATCACCTCGATCACCTGGACTCCGCTGTCGGCGACCTGTACGCGCAGGCCCTCGGAGAAGGAGTGCAGCGCGGCCTTCGTCGCGCCGTAGGTCGGGGACGACCGCGTCGTCCTTGCCCGCGAGCAGGGGCAGGAAGGCGTACGTCATCCGGATCCTGCCGAGCAGATTGACCGCGACGTGGTCCTCGGCGACCGGGAGGGAGGCGGGGTCGAGGAGGTTCTCCCGCAGCATGATGCCGGCGCACCCAGGGACTGCGCCGCGAGGAGGTCGCCCAGCTCGTCGGCATGTCCGCCGACTACTACGCCCGCCTGGAACAGCAGCGCGCTCCGCAGCCGTCCGTCCAGATCACCAGCGCCCTCGCCAAGGCCCAGGCCCCTGGTCCCTGGGGCCGGGGCCCGGGGAGGGCTCAGCGCTTGAGCGTGAAGGTGAAGTCGCCGGAGAGCTTGCCGCTCAGCCGGACTGCCGCAACGAGTCTCCCCTCCGTGATCAGTCTCTCGACCTCGGCCCGGGAAAGACCGAAGCCTTCAGCGATCAGCCGCACCGGCCGGACAGGGATCCTCGCCGCAAAGCGGACCGCTACATCGATCACGTCGCGGTCCAGGTGCTGTGATCCGCCGGTGTCGAGGCGCCAGGCGTCGTCCCAGTCGAGGGCGATGCGATTACGGCGCCGTACGACCGGATCCTGGAGCAGCTCGGCTGCCAGGCCAGGGTCGTTGTCATGCATCCGGTCCAGCAACTCAGGTCGTACGGAGCGCACGTTCGCCCGCTCCAGGACCGTGAGCTTCGCCGTGTCCCCGCAGGCGGTACAGAGCACGAGGAGCCAGGCGTCGAGGAGCTTGTGGTGTGCGTTGACGCGGAATTTGCCGTTCGCCCGGAAGCGCTCGGACGCGCATGTGTGGCAACGGCGGAGAACGGTCGGCAGGCAGGTGGGCATGACCACCCAGCTATTGAGCACAGAAGTACACCGGTTTCAGTGAGAAGTCCGCAGCAAAAAGGAGCGCGGCGCATATGCGCGACGCGCGACACATCAGCTCTCGGGAGGTCTCACAGGGTGTACAACGGCACGTCCTTGCCTAGACGACTTGGCTCAGCAGCACGGTAATGGCGCACAGCGGCGCTGCTCCACTAGTTTTCGAGCGCCCTCACAGCCAGAGGTGACGTAGGTCACAGTCACCCCTGTCATACGGATCAGGCTCCCCCGTCGTGTCCCGTGCGCAAGGTACGCAACGGCCGACGACCAACGGCCAACGGCCAACTACCAACGGGGAGAAGCACATGAAGGTACGTACCGCACTCGCCGGAGCGGCAGCCGCCGCGGCGCTCGTGGCGGGATCCGTCGCCACGGCCGGGCCCGCCGCGGCCGCCGACACGGGGGCGCAGGCCACGTACACGGTCTGGGCGACGGACGTGAACGTCCGCGACAACCCGAACGACGTCGCCACCTGCGACAACAACCCGTCGACCGCGAACTGCCCGCGCGTCGTCGGGAAGTTGCAGCCGAACCAGCCCTTCGAGGCGGTCTGCCAGAACCAGGGACAGGTCGTCGGCGGCAACGAGTGGTGGGTGCTCGTCGAGCGCGGCGACATGCTCGGCTGGATGGCGAGCTACTACGTCGACCACCCGGACAACAAGCTGCCGAACGTTCCGGAATGCGGGATGTGAGCGAAGAACGAAACGAAGGGGGATGAGCACCATGAAGACACGCACAGCACGCGCAGCACGCATCAAGGGAACCCTCGGCCGCAAGGCCGCCGTCGCGGCGGGGATCGCCGCCGCCGGGGCGCTGGCCCTGACCGGCCCGCAGGCCCTCGCCGCGGACACCGGCGGGGCGTCCGCCCAGGCCAAGGAGGTCTACGTCTGGGCCACGAACGTGCGCCTGCACGTCGAGCCCTACGTCAACTCGCCCTCACCGACGAAGGTGTCCCAGGAAACGCTGATCGGCCTCTGCCAGACGCCGGGCGACACGGTCACCGAACCGGGCCAGGGCACCAGCAGCTGGTGGACGCAGGTCGAGAAGCCGGGCGGCAGCGACAGCCTGTTCATCAGCAACGTGTACCTGGTCGGCGGCGAGAAGATCGAGGGCATCCCCGACTGCTGACGACCCACGACGTGCGCTGACAGGCGCTCACGCATGAAGAAGCGGGACCCGGACAAGGGTCCCGCTTCTCGCGTGTCCTCTCGTGTGTCCCGCCCTCCCCAAATCTTCACCAAGCGAGCCCCTCCCCCAGCGGCTTAACTTGCTTAACTAAATCAACGTACTTACATTTTGATATGTCGCGCATACCCGACCGCCCATACGGAGGGCTCGACCATGTCCCATGCACAACCCCGAACCGCCTCGACCGGGGCGGCCGCCCCACCGCGGCCGAACGTCGTCGTGGCGGTCCTGGCCTTCGGCGGGATCGTGGTCTCGCTGATGCAGACCCTGGTGATCCCGATCGTTCCGGAGCTCCCCACGCTCCTGAACGCCCCGGCGTCCGACACCGCCTGGGCCGTCACCGCCACTCTGCTCGCCGCCGCCGTCGCCACCCCGATGATGGGCCGCCTCGGAGACATGTACGGCAAGCGCCGCATGCTCCTGGTCAGCATGGTCATGCTGGTGGCCGGGTCGGTCACGGCCGCGCTCAGCGAGTCCCTGGTCCCGATGATCGTCGGGCGTGCGCTGCAGGGCCTGTCGGCCGGCGTCATCCCGCTCGGCATCAGCATCATGCGCGACGAGCTGCCCGCCGAACGGCTCGGCTCCGCCACCGCCCTGATGAGCGCCTCCCTCGGCGTCGGCGGCGCCCTCGGCCTGCCCGCCGCCGCGCTCATCGCCGACAACTTCGACTGGCACATGCTGTTCTGGGCCTCGGCCGGTGGGGGTGTCGTCGCTCTCCTGCTCGTCCTGGTCCTCGTACCGGAGTCCAAGGTGCGCACCGGCGGGCGGTTCGACCTGATCGGCGCGATCGGCATGGCGGCGGGTCTTGTGTGCCTGCTGCTGGCGATCTCCAAGGGCGGGGACTGGGGC
>NZ_JAAKZY010000203.1 GCF_011045015.1 Streptomyces scabichelini
CCATAGCCTTCGCTTTTGGACGATCAAGCGTAATTTCCAGAATTCATCCATTGCGGGTCAGGTGTAATGATTCACCCATTCCTTTTCTCCATTGTTGCTTTTTCAGGGATTTTTTTTTTTGTCGTCGGCAGCGTCAGTGTGTATAAGAGACAGGCTCCGGGCAAGAGCGTGTCCGGCACTGTGTCTGGCGAGACGGCGTCTCGTAGGGCGTCCGGCGAAAGCGCGTCCCGCACGGCGTCCGGCGGCAGCACTCTCCTGACGGCAACGCCCGAAGCCCTCACGGCTTCGGGCGGAACTCCGCTCCGGACGGTGAGCCCTCACCGCCAGGCGCCCGCTCACAGCCCGCTCAGGACACCCCCGCAGCCTCGTCCCACCGACCTCTTCGCCGACCTTCTGCTGGCCGTACTGAGCGGTCAGCGCCCCGTTCACTGCATGCTCCGCCACACCGCGGGGCGCGCCTACGACGAACTGGCCTGGCTCGCCGAACGCGGCCCCCTCCGCACCCAGGGCACCCGCCCGGTCGTCCGCGACATCGGCTATTACGTCCCCCGACCGGGCGCGATCGAGGCCTTCGCCCGCATCGGCGCGGGCGACCAGCTGCGCGCCATGGCCTTCCGCCTGGAAAAGGGCCAGGACCTCCGCTGGCGCTGCACGGCGGTGGAACTGGGCGGCGCCCGCATGCCACGCACGGACGACAACTGAGGCCCAGCGCGCCTAGGCGGTCTTACCGAAAGCCGATGCGCACCGCGCCCCTAGAGAGGCCGCAGGCCCTCTCTAGGGGCGCGGGGAACTGCGCGACCAGCCACGACGCCCCCGCAGCTTCGAACCCAGCCCCCGACACCCAACAGCCCGAAGGGCCAGGCACCCCAAGATGCCCGGCCCTTCACAGCTCACCTTCGCTCAACCGGCTCAACCCAGCGGAGCGAACCGTCACTTCTTGCGGCGACGCCCCTTCTGCTGCTTGCGGCGCTCCGCGCGCGTAAGACCGTCGGACTCGGAGCGCACCGGCTCGCCGTCACTGGCGAAGTCGCCCTCGACGACACCGCCTTCGCCGTCCACGGTCGGCGCGGAGAAGTGCAGCCGGTCCGGCCGCTGCGGAGCGTCGAGCCCCTTGGCGCGGATCTCCGGACGGGACGCACCCGCGGGCACGGCGTCCTCCTTGTCGAGCGACGGCTTCGCGTCCTCGACCGGGACCTCCTCGACCTGCTGCTCGACCTGGACCTCCAGGTTGAACAGGTAGCCGACGGACTCCTCCTTGATGCCGTCCATCATGGCGGTGAACATGTCGAAGCCCTCACGCTGGTACTCGACCAGCGGGTCCTTCTGGGCCATCGCACGCAGGCCGATGCCCTCCTGGAGGTAGTCCATCTCGTAGAGGTGCTCACGCCACTTGCGGTCCAGGACCGACAGCACGACCCGGCGCTCCAGCTCACGCATGATCTCGGAGCCGAGCTGCGCCTCACGGGCCTCGTACTGCTCGTGGATGTCGTCCTTGATGGACTCGGAGATGAACTCGGCGGTCAGGCCCGCACGGTCACCCGCCGCATCCTCGAGCTCCTCGATGGTGACCTTCACCGGGTAGAGCTGCTTGAAGGCGCCCCACAGCCGGTCCAGGTCCCACTCCTCGGCGAAGCCCTCGGCGGTCTCGGCGTCGATGTACGCGTCGATCGTGTCGTCCATGAAGTGCTGGATCTGCTCCTGCAGATCCTCGCCCTCCAGGACACGGCGCCGCTCTCCGTAGATGACCTCGCGCTGCCGGTTGAGGACCTCGTCGTACTTGAGGACGTTCTTGCGGGTCTCGAAGTTCTGCTGCTCGACCTGCGACTGGGCGGAGGCGATCGCGCGCGTGACCATCTTGTTCTCGATGGGCACATCGTCCGGGACGTTCGCCATCGACATGACGCGCTCTACCATCTGGGCCTTGAACAGCCGCATCAGGTCGTCGCCCAGGGACAGGTAGAAACGCGACTCGCCCGGGTCGCCCTGACGACCGGAACGGCCGCGCAGCTGGTTGTCGATACGGCGGGACTCGTGCCGCTCCGTGCCGAGGACGTAGAGCCCGCCGAGGTCCGTGACCTCCTCGAACTCGGCCTGCACCGCCTTTTCGGCCCTCTCCAGGGCGGCGGGCAGCGCAGCGGCCCACTCCTCGATGTGCTCCTCGGGGTCGAGGCCGCGCTGGCGCAGCTCCGCCTCGGCGAGCTCCTCGGGGTTGCCGCCGAGCTTGATGTCCGTACCTCGTCCGGCCATGTTCGTGGCGACGGTGACGGCGCCTCTGCGGCCGGCCTGGGCGACGATCGTCGCCTCACGATCGTGCTGCTTCGCATTCAGCACTTCGTGCTGAATGCCGCGCTTGCTGAGCTGCTGCGAGAGGTACTCGGACTTCTCGACCGAGGTGGTGCCGACGAGGATCGGCTGGCCCTTCTCGTGCTTCTCGGCGATGTCGTCGACGACCGCGTCGAACTTGGCGACCTCAGTGCGGTAGATCAGGTCCGACTGGTCCTTGCGGATCATCGGCTTGTTGGTCGGGATCGGCACGACACCGAGCTTGTAGATCTGGTGGAACTCGGCTGCCTCGGTCATCGCCGTACCGGTCATGCCGCAGAGCTTGCCGTAGAGGCGGAAGAAGTTCTGCAGGGTGATCGTGGCGAGCGTCTGGTTCTCGTCCTTGATGTCCACCCCTTCCTTCGCCTCGATCGCCTGGTGCATGCCCTCGTTGTAGCGGCGGCCGGCGAGGATACGGCCGGTGTGCTCGTCGACGATCATGACTTCGCCGTCGATGACGACGTAGTCCTTGTCCTTCTTGAATAGCTCCTTGGCCTTGATGGCGTTGTTCAGGTAGCCCACCAGCGGGGTGTTCACCGACTCGTAGAGGTTGTCGATGCCCAGCCAGTCCTCGACTTTGGTGACGCCGGACTCGTGGATGGCGACGGTGCGCTTCTTCTCGTCGACCTCGTAGTCCCCGGTCTCCTCGATGCCCTTGAGGGTGTTGCCGGCCTCGCCCCTCTTCAGGCGCGTGACCAGCTTGGCGAAGTCGCCGTACCACTTGGTGGCCTGGTCTGCCGGGCCGGAGATGATCAGCGGCGTACGGGCCTCGTCGACGAGGATGGAGTCGACCTCGTCGACGATCGCGAAGTTGTGGCCCCGCTGCACCAGCTCGTCCTTCGACCACGCCATGTTGTCGCGCAGGTAGTCGAAGCCGAACTCGTTGTTCGTGCCGTACGTGATGTCGCAGTTGTACTGCTCGCGGCGCTGGGCCGGCGTCATGTTGGCCAGGATGCAGCCGACCGACAGGCCCAGGAACTTGTGGACGCGGGCCATCAGCTCGGATTGGCTTTCGGCCAGGTAGTCGTTGACCGTGATCAGATGCACGCCCTTGCCGGACAGCGCATTGAGATACGCGGGCAAGGTGCCGACCAGGGTCTTGCCCTCACCGGTCTTCATCTCGGCGACGTAGCCGAGATGGAGCGCGGCTCCGCCCATGATCTGCACGTCGAAGTGGCGCTGGCCGAGAACGCGCTTGGCGGCCTCGCGGACGGTCGCGAACGCCTCGGGGAGCAGGTCGTCGAGAGCCTTCGTCACGACCGCGTCGTGCTTCGACTCGTCGGGCTCGTCGGCGAGGGCCTCGGCGATCCGCTCCTTGTACTCGTCCGTGAGGGCCCGCAGCTCGGCGTCGGAGAGGTCGACGAAGTCCTCTTCGATGGACTTGACCTGGTCCGCGATGCGGTGCAGCTTGCGCAGGATCTTGCCTTCGCCTGCACGCATGATCTTCGAGAGGACGGACACGAGGGTTTGTCTCCTTGCCGGTCGGGCCGGACGGTTCGGTTCCAACAACAGTTTCAAATCACAGCTTGAGCAACGGCCATCGTAAGCGAGGACCCCACCGCGCCGGGAGGTCTGCCCGTGACAGCCACTAGGACAACGGACGGGAGTTGCGGAAGGTGCCGCGTCGACACAGCGAAAAGTAACCGGGTCATCACTCAGGGCAAAGTGATGGCTTCCTTGCGGAAGCCCGAGCAGAATCGGCCGATGGACCCTGTAACGCTGACCTCCGAACGACTCCTTCTGCGCCCGGTGGGCCCACACGACGCCGACGCCGTGTACGACGGCTGCCAGGACCCCGAGGTCCAGCGCTGGACCACGATCCCCTCGCCCTATCTGCGGGAGCACGCGGTGGGCTTCACCGAGCAGATGGTGCCCGACGGCTGGGCGGACTGCTCGGAGTTCACGTTCGGCGTCTTCCTGCCGGCCGGTGGCGAACTCGCCGGCATGATGGGCATCTCGATGCGTTCCCTGGGGGTCGGCGAGATCGGTTTCTGGGCGGCGAAGGAGCACCGGGGCAACGGTTACATCACCGAGGCCGCGGTAGCCGTCTCCCGCTGGGCCTTCAAGGACCTGGCGATCGACCGCGTGGAGTGGCGGGCCGAGGTCGGCAACAGGGGCTCCCGCGCGGTCGCCGAACGCGCGGGCTTCACCGTCGAGGGCGTCCTCCGTGCCGGCATCAACAACAAGGGCGTACGCCGGGACTGCTGGATCGGCTCCTTGCTTCCGTCCGACGTGCGACTGCCGTCGACGGCGCCCTACCTGCCGGCTCCGCAACACGCCTGACCCGCAACACGCCTGAACCGCAACCACGTCTGAACCGCAGGGGCTGAACCCCCGACGTCCTGCCCTCCAAATGCGATCGTCGCAGTTCAGGCCCGGTTGTCAGTGGCACCGCCTATCGTGCGGGTCATGACGAGTCTCCCTCGCCCCGCCGCCGAACTCTCCGCCGACGAGGCCCGCCGCATCACGCTGCGCGCGCAGGGTTTCCTGGGTGCCCCCGACCGCAGAGGCGGCGTGCGAGGCGTGCTCCGGCGCCTGGGAGCGGTCCAGCTCGACACGATCTCGGTCCTCGCCCGCTCCCATGAACTCATCCCGTACGCCCGCCTCGGCGCCGTCGGCCGCAAGACGGTGGACAAGGCCTACTGGACGGAGACGCACGCCTTCGAGTACTGGTCGCACGCCGCCTGCATCCTCCCCATCGAGGAGTGGCCCCACTTCGCCTTCCGCCGCCGCGCCTACCGCGCCCGCCCGCACTGGAACCACGCGCTGCCCGACGGCACGTACGACCAGGTCATCAAGCAGCTCAGAGTCGAAGGCCCACTCACCGCCACGGACTTGGGCGGCGCGAAGAAGACCAGCGAGTGGTGGGACTGGTCGGGCACGAAGGTCGCCGTCGAGCGCGCGCTGATGTACGGCGAGGTGGTGTGCGTCGAGCGGCGCGGCTGGAAGCGGGTGTACGACCTCGCCGAGCGCGCCGTCCCGGAGGCGCTGCTCCATGACGAGCTGGACGACGCCGAGTGCCTGCGCCGTCTGGTCGGGCTCGCGGGCCAGGCGCTGGGCGTCGGCACGCGCGCGGACATCGCCGACTATCACCGTCTCAAGGCCGACCAGGTCGACGCGGTGATAGCGGACTCCGGCCTGGTGCCGGTGACCGTCGAGAGCTGGGGCAAGCCCGCGTGGGCCGATCCGGCGGCCCTGGAGACCACGCCGCGCGGCCGCCACCGTACGACGCTGCTGTCGCCGTTCGACTCGCTGATCTGGGAGCGGGCGCGCACGGACCGGATCTTCGGCTTCACCCACCGCCTGGAGGCCTACGTCCCCAAGCCGAAGCGGGTGCACGGCTACTTCGCGATGCCGGTCCTCGCCGGCGGCCACCTCGTCGGCCGTGTGGACCCCGCCCGCGAGGGCCACACGCTGGTGGCCAAGCAGGTGACACTCGACGGCCCGAAGGCGGTCCCCGCGGTGGCCCAGGCCCTGCTCGAGGCCGCGAGCTGGGTGGACTGCACGGACGTACGCGTGGAACGGGTGGACGCACCGGAGCTGCGCGAGCCTCTCGTGAAGGAACTGGCCCGCGCGCTCACGTGACCCCTCAGTGACCCCTAGCGAATCTCGAGGATCTTCTCCCGCATCGCATACACCACGGCCTCCATCCTGGAGTGCAGCTGCAGCTTCTCCAGGATGTTGCGCACATGGTTCTTCACGGTGTTCTCGGAGATGAACAGCTCCTTGGCGATGTCCCGGTTGTTCATCCCCGTGGCCACGAGCTTGAGCACTTCCAGCTCTCGCTCGGTGAGCCGAGGCGCGGGCACCAGGCGCCGCTCGTCGGTGCGCTGGATCATCGACTTGAACTCGGTGAGCAGCTTCGAGGCCATCGAAGGGCTGATCTGCGACTGCCCGTCGGCCACGGCACGAATGGCCGTGGCGACCTCGTCCGTGGAGATCTCCTTGAGGAGATAGCCGGTCGCACCCGCCTTGATCGCGTCATAGAGGTCGGCCTCCTCGTCGCTGATCGTCAGCATGATGATCTTCGCGCTGGGGGCCACCTCCTTGATGGAGGTGCACGCCTCGATACCACCGCGCTTGGGCATCCGTACGTCCATCAGGACGATGTCGGGCAGCAGGTCGGCGGCCTTGTCGACCGCCTCGGCCCCGTCGCCCGCCTCCCCGACGACCTGGATGTCCTCCTCGGCGGCGAGCACGATCTCCAGGCCGCGGCGGAAAAGGGCATGGTCGTCCACGACAAGGACCCGGATCGGCTCCTTGCGTGGGGAGCCCGCGTCCGGGCCCATGCCGACGACGCCGTCGTCGGCATCTTCGTCCTGCATCGGTCCGAAGCTGTCCGCCATCGTTCCTCCCCGTGAAGGCCGTGGCCTGTGTTCCTGTGCCATCGCCAACCCAAGGCAACGGCCCACCGGTTGGGGCCCGGTACGGCCATGATTTCATGCCCGGACGACACTGCGGTGACGCAGCGGGGCGCAAGGGGCCGCACACCGGTGCCCCTGGGGGCGCATAGGCGCTCCAGGGGCACCGACTGGGGGTCCCCGGCCGAAGGCTGGGGGGAGCTCACCGGGCGGGATCAGCCGCCGAGCGTCCCGCCCGTCGAGGGCCTTTGCGCCTGGGCGACCATCGGGTCCGTGCTGAGGTGGATGACGCCGTAGTCGTATGCGTGCCGCCGGTAGACGACACTCGGTTCCTTGGTCTCGGAGTCGACGAAAAGATAGAAGTCGTGCCCGACCAGCTCCATCTCGTAGAGAGCCTGGTCGAGGGTCATCGGAGAGGCAACGTGGGTCTTCTCACGCACGACGAGGGGGCCTTCGCCCTTCACCTCGAGTGAACCGATCTTCTTGGTCGGCACTACTTCGGGCTCTTCCTCGTGGACGGTGTTGCCGTTTCCGTTCAGCGTCGCCACACCCGGAACGTGGTCGGGGACCTCAGCTGCCGTGAGCCGACGGGCGCCACGGCGCGTGTAACGCTTGTCGTGCTGCTTGCGCAGCCGGGCTTCCAGCTTGTCCGCCGCCAGGTCGAGCGCCGCATATGCATCGCTGGCCGCCGCCTCCGCCCGGATCACCGGACCGCGGGAGTGAAGCGTGATCTCCACTCGGTCGGAACGGTCTGCCTGGCGGGGGTTGGGCTCCTTGGACACCTCGACATCGAGGCTGATCACCTTGGCATCGAGCTTCTGGATCTTCTCCAGCTTCAGCTTCTCGGCCACGTGCTTGCGGAACCGCTCTGGCACCTCGGTCTTGCGGCCCTTGACGACGATGTCCACGCAGAACTCCGTTCCCGGATCGCTCCGCATCGGTGGCGGAGCAACTCCCTTTTGCACCAGGCTCCAGCAAGTCCCGGAGCCTCGGACTTGGTGACTTCCACCTCCTCCTCCCCCGCGGGCAAGATCTCCACCCCACCAGCGCGGGTGATTGCAGAAAACCCACGCAGCGGCATTCGGATAAGTGGGGACAGCGTCCGCCATTCCCTCACGACCGAACATATCTCGCCTGGACGGATGTCGTCACCCTCTACCGCGGTGTACCTCCATTCAAGTGAATTGAACCTCTCACTACCTGCAACGATGCAACTTCGCAGTCAGTTCCGGTTTATCTCGAAAGAAGCTGGAGAGGCTGCGACCACCGCGGCACCGACCTTGCCTCCAGTGCCGCTCGGCCCGTCCATTCCCGCGACAGCTTCTGGCCGGTCTGCCTTCGCCACCGTTGCTTGTGGCACCTCTTCTGCCATCGCTTTGTGTGTTACTCGGTCGTAGGCGCCGCTCACCTCCGCATAAGCGGTCCGCAGGGCCCGTGCTGCCTCCGCCAAGGACGCACCCGTCGTCATCAGGTCGTCGACGAGTACGGCCCGGCTGCCGTCGGCCAGCAGCCGGGTGCCTCCGGCGGCCACCTCCAGGGCGCCGGAGAGATTGGCCAGCCGCTGCCGGGAGCCCAGCCCCGACTGGTCGGCCACGGCGCGCCGCTGCCGCAGCACGGCGAGCACCCGGGCCGGCGTCCCCGTGCGCCGCAGCTCACCCGCCGCCGCGAGCGCGATCCGCCGCGCCGGGTCGTGTCCGCGCGCCCGCACCGAGCGCCGTGCGGAGGGCACGGGGACGAGCAGCACCGGCGCTCCGGGCGGCCCGCCTCCGGACGCGAGCCCCGCCCGCACGGCACCCGCGAGCGCCATTCCCAAGGGCCCTGCGAGCATCAGCGCACCCCGTTCCTTGTGTGCGAGGAGCGCCGCCCGCACCTCGTCCTCGTACGGAGCCGCCGCGTGCACCACAGGCAGCCCCGGCGGCTCAGGCACCGGTCGCACCCGGCGTGGTGCGGCCCCCATCAGGGCGGCACGGCACTCGGCGCAGAGCACCGTGCGAGGCCTCCCGCAGCCTCCGCACTCGGCCGGCAGCACCAGATCGGTGAGGTCCTGCCACCACCCCCGCATGCCCACCACTCTGCCAACGCCTGAGCCGTCCGGCCACCCCTGTGGATAACTCGCTGTGGACAACTCCACGGCTACCCCGGATAAACCGGCGCCGTCCCCGTCTTGACCACCTTCTGCCACTGCGAACCGGACGAAAGCCGCACGATCCCGTCCTCCGAGTGCGCCACCAGCGGCAGCCGCTCGTCCTCGGAGGCGGCGATCTCCTCCACACCGGTGAGCGCGGAGGGCGCCGCGCCGACCGGTGTGGAGCCGTCGACCTGGACGTAGCGGATCTGCTGCACGCCGCCCTTCTCCTGGCCGACCACGACCAGGCGGCTGTCCCCGGCCCAGGACATGGCCGTGACCTCCTCCAGCTGCGGTGCGACGGACCGCGGTTCGTGAATCGTGACGGCAGGCTGTCCGTCCGCCCCCTTCTGCCGCTCGATCCGCCCCATGAGCAGCGAGGTCCTGCCGTCCTTCTGCACGATCAGCGCGATCCGCACGCCGTCGGCGGCCACCCGCACCGCCTCGATCCGCCCCTCGATCCCGGGCGTCGTGACCTCCAGCGGCTCGCCCGCGCCCTTCTCCAGCAGGAGCAGCCGGGAGTTCTTCGGGTCGCGGTCGGCCACCCACAGGTCGCCGCTCGCGTCCCAGCTGGGCGTCGTCAGCCCGTCGTCCCCCGACTTGGCCCCGCTCTGCAGCACGGGATCGCCGAGCGAACCACCGGACGCGAGCGATCCGACGTACAGCGAACGCCCGTCCTCCGACACGCCGGCCGCGCTCTCCTCGTTCCGCGACACCGCGGCCGCCCGCAGCGCCGTGTCACCCTCGCCGAGCGCCCCGGGCACCCGCTCGGCCTGCTGTTCGGTGCTGGCCGGTATCCGTACGAGCCGCTTCTCGCCGTCGATGAAGTACTCGTACCGGACACGTTGCCCCGTGCCGTGCGAGGCGATGATCTCGGCGTCGCCTGCGTCGATGGCACACAGCGACGAGCCGTCGGAGCGCTGCAGCTCGACGTCGTCGATGCCCGTGGGCGTCAGGTCCTGGAGGGTGAAGATGAGCTGGGCTGCCATCTCGGTGCACTGGGTGTGCCCGACGCCGTCGGCCCTCTTGTTCAACGGCACCGTCAGCTTGTTCTGATCATCGGGCGTCAGCGACCTGACGCCCTTCTTCAGTGCCGTACCGGTGGGGAAGCGCGACCTGACCACCGGCTTGAGCCAGCTGGTGGGCCCCTTCAGGAGGGCCTCGACCATCTGTGTCACCGGGTCGACCTGCGCGCGCACATAGACGGGATCGGCCACGGTCCCGAGCTGGTCCGCGGCCGGCGCGTTCGACGCGAAGTAGTACTTGTTGACGGAGACGTAGTGGCGCTGGAAGTCGGACCTGCCCAGCACCACGCCCTGCGGCGGCGTGTCGATGCGCCACTGCTTGGTGCCGTCCGGCCCCTTCTGCTCCGTGAGATGCACCGTCTCCTCGTACCGCCCGTCGGCAGGCTCGTACGCGAACTGCTGGTCCACCTCGGCGACCTTGTCCCCGGTCAGCGCGTACGCGTAGTCGCCGGTCACCTCCCGGCTGCCGCTGTGCTCCGCCACTGTGTTCGGCCCGTCCGCGAGCACCGTGGTCGAGCGGTAGGGCTGCCAGCTCTTCGCAGCTTCCTCGGTCAGGTACTTCTTCGCCGTCTCGAACTGGGAGTCGTCGCTGGTCAGCGCCTCGAGGAAGCCCTGCACGATCTCCTGGGGCTGGGCGTTCTCCCGCGGCGGCATCGCGAAGACCCGCACCTGCGCGTCCGGCCGCTGCGAAGCCTCGACGTCGCGCAGATCCCCGCTGTCCGGCATCGAGGCACACCCGGCCAGCACTACGGCTCCGCAACTGACGTACGCCATCACCCGCATCGGACGCCGTCGGCCGCCCCGATCGCGGTCAGCGCCCACGAGATCCCTCCCCTTGCTTCAACTGATCCTGCTCCTCGCCGGTTCCCGGCCCGCCCTCGGACAGCGTCTCCTCGGCCTCTCCAGGCTCCCCGACTGCCGTGGCCACCGCGCGCGCGTCCACCGTGGACCGCGGCACCACACGAGCACCGCTGCCGGGCAGGGCCGCCGGATCCACCGCGCCCGCCAGCCGCGGGGCCATCGGCGCCCGCGGCGGCATCGGCGGTACGGAGCGCTCGCTGTGCGGCTGCGCCGGCACCGTGGCCAGCTTGTGTGTGCCACCGAGGGGCAGCCCCGCGTCGTTCAGCCCGCGGTTGCGCCGCGAGTCCTTGGGTTCCAGGGGTATCGGCGAGCCCCGCAGCGGCTCGTCCGCGGTCCGCGGCAGCGTCAGCCGGAACTGCGAGCCGCCGCCCGGCTCACCCCATGCCTGCAGCCAGCCGCCGTGCAGCCGCGCGTCCTCCAGGGCGATCGACAGCCCCAGTCCCGTACCACCGGTCGTACGCGCGCGTGCCGGGTCGGCCCGCCAGAAGCGGCTGAACACTCGGGTCGCCTCGCCGGGCTTGAGCCCCACTCCGTAGTCGCGCACCGCGACCGCGACCGCGCCGCCCGCCGCCGCGAGCTTGACGACCACGTCCTTGCCCTCGCCGTGCTCCACGGCGTTGACGACGAGATTCCGCAGCACCCGCTCCACACGCCGCGCGTCGGCCTCCGCCACCACCGGCTGCTGATCGCCGACGACCTTGATCTGCGTGCCCTTGCGCTCGGCGAGCGGCTCGGCCCCGCTGACGACCCTCCGTACGACCTCACGCAGGTCTATCGGCTCGGCCTCCAGGGCCGCCGCGCCCGCGTCGAACCGGCTGATCTCCAGCAGATCCGCGAGCAGGGTCTCGAACCGGTCCAGCTGATCCGCGAGCAGCTCCGCCGACCGCGCGGTCACCGGATCGAAGTCCTCCCGCGCGTCATGGATGACGTCGGCGGCCATCCGCACGGTCGTCAGCGGCGTCCGCAGCTCGTGCGACACGTCCGACACGAACCGCCGCTGCATCCGCGACAGGTCCTCCAGCTGCTGGATCTTCGACTGCAGATTCTGCGCCATCTTGTTGAAGGCTTCACCGAGCCGCGCGATGTCGTCCTCGCCAGTGACCTTCATACGTTCCTGAAGGCGGCCCGCGGACAGCCGCTCAGCGATCCCCGCGGCCATCCGTACAGGCGTGACGACCTGCCGCACCACCAGCCAGGCGATCGCCCCGAGCAGCACCACGACGAACAGGCCAGCCGTCGCGAGCGTCCCCTTGACCAGGCTGAGCGACTTCTCCTCCTGCGTGAGCGGGAAGAGGTAGTACAGCTGGTACGGGTCACCGTTCGGGTCGTTCACCTGCTTGCCGATGACCAGCCCCGGCTGGGAGTCCTGGCCGGACTTGTAGACGATGCGCGTGTAGCTCTGGGCCGGGAACATGTTCTCGTCGATCCGGTGGCGCAGGTCCTCCGGCACACTCGTCGCCGGGTCGACACCGCCCGACGAACGCGGCCCGCGCCCACCGCTGTCGGCGCCGCCGACCGCGCTGGAGGAGCTGAGCGTGACCACGTCGAAGGCGCCCTGGCCACCGCTGGAGAGGGACTCCACGAGGTCGCTCAGCCACGCGCTGATGTTCTGGACGGGCCGTCCGTCCGTGCCCGAACCGTCGTCCCCCCCGGCGCTCGCGGCCGCGTCCGCCCGCTGCTTGGCCACGCCGAACCCACCGGTGGCCTGGCTCTCCGAGGCCCTCACCTTGGCATCCAGCAAGCCGTTACGCACTTGCCCAATGACGACGAAGCCCAACAGCAGGACGACACCCAGCGACATCAACAGCGTCGTGACGACCACCTTGAGCTGGATGTTGCGCCGCCACAGCCGCATGACGGGCAGCACCGGACGGCGCACCCAGCGCATGAACAGCCGAAGGACCGGGCTGCCCTGCACTCCGCCCTGCAGCAGCCAGCTCTCGGTGAACCGAGCCCAGAACGAGCCCGCCGTCCTCCGGCCGACAGGCCGCCCCGCACGGCTCCCGGGCTGACCGGGCGCCGAAGCGGCACTGTCCCGGGACATGTCAGCTCGGTCCGGCCTTGTAACCGACGCCACGGACAGTCACCACGATTTCCGGCCGCTCCGGGTCCTTCTCGACCTTGGAGCGCAGCCGCTGTACATGAACATTGACAAGGCGGGTGTCCGCCGCGTGCCGGTAACCCCACACCTGCTCGAGGAGCACCTCACGCGTGAACACCTGCCAGGGCTTCCGGGCCAGCGCCACCAGCAGGTCGAACTCCAGCGGCGTCAGCGCGATCGACTGCCCGTCCCGCTTCACGGAGTGACCGGCCACGTCGATGACGAGGTCGCCTATGGCGAGCTGCTCGGGCGCCGGCTCCTCCGAACGCCGCAGCCGCGCCCGGATCCGGGCCACCAGCTCCTTCGGCTTGAACGGCTTCACGATGTAGTCGTCGGCACCCGATTCGAGCCCGACCACCACATCGACGGTGTCGCTCTTCGCCGTGAGCATCACGATCGGCACCCCGGACTCCGCCCTGATCAGGCGGCACACCTCGATACCGTCCCGTCCCGGCAGCATCAGATCGAGCAGCACCAGATCGGGCTTGGCCTCACGGAAAGCGGCCAGCGCCTTGTCGCCGTCGGCTACGAAAGACGGTTCAAAACCTTCACCACGCAGCACAATGCCGAGCATCTCGGCCAGTGCGGTGTCGTCATCGACGACAAGGACTCGTCCCTTCATGAATGCCATCATCCCATTAACTAAATCGTTACCCGGCGTGACCTGACACACAGCTCGGCAAGCGCCTCCGCTGTGACGGGCGAAACGGCGCCCTCCTCGGTGACGATCGCCGTCACCAGCTCGGGCGGCGTCACGTCGAACGCCGGGTTGTACGCCTGGGTCCCCAGGGGTGCCACCGGAATCCCGCCTCCCGCTTCCACTCCCGCCACCGGCACCTGGGGTGCAATGAACTCGGTCACTTCATGACCGGCGCGCTGCTCGACCTCGATGGACGCCCCGTCGGGGGTGTCCGGGTCCACCGTCGTCACCGGCGCCACCACCACGAACGGTACGTGGTGGTACCGGGCCAGCACCGCGAGCGGGTAGCTCCCCACCTTGTTCGCCACCGAACCGTCGGCCGCGATCCGGTCCGCCCCGATCAGCACCGCGTCCACCTCCCCCGCCGAGAACAGCGACCCCGCGGCGTTGTCCGTGAGCAGCGTGTACGCCATCCCGTTGCGCGCCGCCTCGTACGCCGTCAGACGAGCACCCTGCAGCAACGGCCGCGTCTCGTCCACCCACAGCCTGCGCAGCCGCCCGGCCCGGTGCGCGGCGAGCGCCACAGCGAACGCCGTGCCCTCCCCGCCCGACACCAGCGCCCCGGTGTTGCAGTGCGTCAGGATCCGGTGGTTGCCCCCGGGGAGCAGCTCGTCCAGCAGTGCCAGACCGTGCTCGGCCATGCGAGCGCTGGCCTGGGCGTCCTCCTGGTGGAGGGCGCGCGCGGCGGCGAGCGCGGCCTCGGCGGCCTGCTTCTGGTCACCGCCGCTCGCAAGTGCCGCACGGTGAGCCGCCTTGGCCCTGCGCACGCCATACGCGAGGTTCACCGCGGTGGGCCGTGCGCTCGCGAGAGCGTCGGCGGCATCGTCCACGTCGAACCCTCGCGCGGCGGCGAGCGCGACCCCGTACGCCCCGGCGATGCCGAGCAGCGGAGCCCCGCGCACGGCGAGCGTGCGGATCGCCTCCACCAGCGCGGGCGGGTCGGTGCACACCAGCTCGACCTCCTCGGCCGGCAGCCGTGTCTGGTCGAGAAGGACCAGTACGGAGCCTTCCGGCGGTTCGTCCCACCGGATCGCCGGAATCTCGGTGGGCGCGTGGTCTTCGCGGGAATGCACGTACTGATCAGCCATCCGCCCAGTCTGCCCCGTACCGGGCGGACAATTGAAGGTGTGCAGCCCATACGGGGGCCGGTCACTTCCCGGCCGCACCGTGGCACGATGGCTGCCAACCTGCCACCGCGACCGCGGACGGGCACCGTGAAGGAGCGACGATGAAAGACACTCCGGGCTGGGCATCGCCCGGATCTGCCCCCTCCGACGGGCAGGACGGACAGGAGCCGAACGCTTCCGGCCCTGCCGAGCCCGCGGACCGGCCCACTGCCCCAGAGACCGCGGATCAGCCGGATCAGCCCGGCAACGACCCGTCCGGCCCAGGCTCGAAGTGGTCCAAGGAGCAGCCCCCGCCCGGTCAGTGGTCCGCACCCGGCGGCCGTCCGGGCGGCCCGGCGCAGGCCCCACCCCCGCCTCCGCCCGGCCCTGGCTGGGGCGGAGGACCCCCGGGCGGCCCAAGTGGCAGCCCCGGCGGATACGGAGGCCCTGGCGGCTACGGCACCGGCCACGGCCCCGGGCCCGGCGGCTACCCCGGCTGGGGAAGCGGCTGGGGCGGTCCCCCGCCCGCCGCCAAGCCCGGCGTCATCCCGCTCCGCCCGCTCGCCGTCGGCGAGATCCTCGACGGCGCCGTGTCGACCATGCGTACGCACTGGCGCACTGTCCTCGGCATCTCGCTGACCGTCGCGGTGTTCACCGAGATCGTCGTGGTCCTCCTCCAGGGCTTCCTGCTGGACGACAGCGCGAGCACGGACGCCCTCAACGACCCGAGCGCCACCGTCGGCGAACTGACCCGCGCCCTGGGCGACACCCTGCTGAGCTCCGGCGTCATCCTGCTGATCACGCTGCTCGGCACCATCGTCGCTACCGCCCTGCTCACGACCGTGACCAGCCGCGCCGTCCTCGGCAAGTCGGTGACCACCGCCGAGGCCTGGCGCGACGCCCGGCCCCAGCTGGTGAAACTCTTCGGCCTGACCTTCCTGCTCCCACTCATCGGCATCGGGATCGTCGCCGTGGGCACCCTGCCCGGCTTCCTGATCGCCCTCGCCGGCGGAGGCGACGGCGGTGTCGCACTCGCCGTCCTCGGTGGCATGGCCGCGGGTGTCGTCGCGGTCTGGCTGATGGTCCGCTTCTCGCTGGCCTCGCCCGCCCTGATGCTGGAGAAGCAGAGCATCCTGAAGTCCGTGAGCCGCTCCGCGAAGCTGGTCCGCGGCTCGTGGTGGCGGGTCTTCGGCATCCAGCTGCTCGCCACGATCATCGCGAACGTCGTCGCCTCGATCATCGTGATCCCGTTCACCTTCCTCGCCGCCGCCCTCAGCGGCGACGGTGTCAGCGGCTTCCTCAACAGCGGCACCGGCGACCTCGGCTGGACGTTCCTCATCGTCAGCGGGATCGGCTCGGTGATCGGATCGATGCTCACGTTCCCGATCACCGCGGGCGTCGCCGTGCTGCTCTACATCGACCAGCGCATCCGCCGTGAGGCCCTCGACCTCGACCTGGCCCGCGCCGCCGGCCTTCAGGGCTACGGCTCGGGGGCCACCGGCACCACCCCGGGGAGCTGATGCGGTGAGCCTGTCGGGGGCAGTTCTCACAGCGCCGCTCGCGCTGCCGCACTCCGGCACCGCGGCCGTACTCGCGCTGCCACGCTCCGGTGACGAACCACCGGTCACGATCCCGCGCGACCCCGCGCAGGAGGCGGCCCGGCGCGAGCTGTCCAAGCGGATGTACCACGAGAACGATCCCGGCCTGTTCCAGCGCGCTCTGAACGCCTTCTGGGAGTGGCTCGACAAGCTGTTCAACGCGGCCTCTTCCGCGACCCCCGGCGGCTCACTCGGCCTCGTAGTCATCCTGCTGGCGGTAGTGGCACTCATAGGCGTCCTCTGGTGGCGGCTCGGCACCCCACGCCGCGCCCCCACGTCGGCCGCCCCGCTCTTCGACGACCGCCCACGCAGCGCCGCCGAGCACCGCGCGGCCGCCGAGAGCCACGCTGCCCAGGGCCACTGGAACCAGGCAGTCCAGGAGCGCATGCGTGCCGTCGTCCGCTCGCTGGAGGAGCGTGCACTGCTCGATCCCCGCCCCGGCCGCACCGCCGACGAGGCAGCCGCCGAAGCAGGCCGCACGCTCCCGTCCCACACCGACCGGCTGAGCGCCGCGGCCCGGGACTTCGACGACGTGACGTACGGCGGACGAACCGCCACCCCACAGACGTACGATCGCCTCACGGAACTCGACCGCGACCTCGAACGCACGAAGCCGGTTCTCGTGAGCAGCACCCAGAGCACCCACAACACGGCCCACAGCACCCGCCAGGGGGCCGCCGAATGACCACCGAGGCCACCCTCCCGTCCACCTCGGCCTCCCCCACCCCTCGCCAGGTATGGACCCGCACGCGCGGGGTCCTTCTCGGTCTCGTGATCCTCCTGGCGGCGGCCATCGCCATCGCCACGGTCCGCTCCGACGCCCAGCACGGCAGCCTCGACCCGCGCTCCGCCGACCCCAACGGCAGCCGCGCCGTCGCCGAACTCCTCGCCGACCGTGGCGTGTCCACCCGCGTGGTCACCACCCTGGACGACGCACGCACCGCCGCCGACTCCGATACCACCCTCCTCGTCGCCGACCCGGACCTGCTGACCGACCGCCAGCAGACCCGACTCCACTCGGCGTTCACGAACTCCGGCGGCCGTACCGTCCTCGTCGCGCCCAACGTCCCGTCCGTCGGCAACCTCGCCCCCGGAGTCACCGCCGACCCCACACCCAGCTTCGACTCCACGCTCTCGCCCGACTGCGCGCTGCCCGCCGCCCAGCGAGCGGGCACCGCCGACACCGGCGGCATCCGCTACACGACGACCGCACCCGACGCCGACTCCTGCTACCTCAGCGACGGCCTGCCCACCCTGCTGCGTGTCCCGGCTCTCGAAGGGGATGGCGACAGCGTCGTGATCGGCGCCCCCGACATCCTCCACAACGACCGGCTCGACGAGCAGGGCAACGCCTCGCTCGCTCTCCAACTGCTCGGTTCCCGCCCGCACTTGGTCTGGTACCTCCCCTCACTCTCCGACGACTCGGCCACCGACTCCGGTGACCGCAGCTTCTTCGACCTGGTCCCCTCCGGCTGGCTCTGGGGCACACTGCAGCTCTTCATCGCCGCAGCCCTGGCCGCCCTCTGGCGTGCCCGCCGCCTCGGCCCGCTCGTCCCCGAACGGCTCCCCGTCGCGATCCGCGCCTCCGAGACCGTCGAAGGCCGCGCCCGCCTCTATCGCAAGTCCAACGCCCGCGACCGCGCCGCGGCAGCTCTGCGCTCCACCACCCGCACCCGCCTCGCCCCCCTCGTCGGCGTATCCC
>NZ_JAAKZY010000204.1 GCF_011045015.1 Streptomyces scabichelini
CTACCCGTCCCATCCCTGGGGGCGGAGCCCCCAGGGATGGGACGGGTAGGGGCGGCGGGGGCGAAGATCCCCCACGCCCACCACGTCAGATGCGCCGCCGGGCCTTCCGCGCCCGGCGGACGAGGGCGGCCGTACCGAGCAGCGCGACCGTCGCTCCCGCGGCCCCCGCCGCCGTCGCGTCCTTGCGGCCAAGCCGCCGCCCAACCACCGTGTGCCGCCCGGAGACCTCCTCCAGAAGTTCCGCGAGGACCTCCTCGTTGGTCCACTGCGGCCGCCACCCGGCGTCATGGAGCCGACTCCCGCTGACGACCCAGGGGTACATCGTGTATGCGAGATCCCCGGCCGGCGACGGCGTGAGCCCGATCCGGTGGAGCCGGGCCGCGGCACCCAGGGCGACGGCCGAGGGCAGTTCCATCCGCCGGATCCCGCTGAGCTCCTCGACCTCCTCCTGCTCCAGCCACCCGTCGCAGCCGACGGCCAGCTCCCCGTCGACCTTCTCCAGGACGGCGTACTCCAGAGCGCTGCACAGGTCCTCGACATGGCAGAACTGCCAGGCGGGCCGGGATCCGGCGACAACCAGCAGCCGGGGCGACTCGAAGTAGCGCGTGAGGGCCGTGTCGGTGCCTCCGACGAGCACGGCGGGCCGTACGACGGTGACGTTGAGCCCGGGATGCGCGCGGGGCGCCCGCCGGGCGAGCCGCTCGACCTCCAGGAGGTCGCCGACGCCCGTGGCCTCCGCGGTGGCACGCAGTTCGGCGTCTTCGGAGAGGGGCAGTTCGTTGTCGGGCAGCGCCCCGTAGACCATCGCCGAGGTGCACAGCACGACCCGGTGGACGCCGGCGGCGGCCGCGGCGGTGAGCACGGTCTGGGTGCCGCGCACGTTGTAGGCGGTGCGCGCGGCCGGGTCGGTCTCCAGGTCGAGGTCGAGCGCCAGGTGCACGACGACGTCCGCGCCGCGCAGCTTCTCGGCGATCGCCGGGTCGCGGACGTCGAGGATGTACCAGTGGGCGGCCGCGCACTCGCCGCGCCGCTCGTCGATGGCGATGACCTGCTTGATCTCGTCGCTGGCGGCGAGCCGCTCGGTGAGCAGCGCGCCGATGCCGTCCGCGGCGCCGGTGACCGCGACGACGGGGCCGCGGACGGCCGGACTGGTTGAGGGGTTTCGCGCTGCGCGAACCTGCGGATCTGGGGAACTCACCGGGCGTCTCCAGCGGTTGTCTTCAGTAAGGACGCGCGTGACGCGTACGTACCAGGTGGCATCCATCCTGCCGCAGCCCATGAGTCGGCGAAGCATCGAGGCCCGAACCGGCTGCGGTGTCTACGCTGGGTGGTGATGTCGGGCAGCCGCCGCCGGAAAGAACCGGCGGCCTTAACAGCCGAGGAATCCCGTGAGTGACACCCCATTCGGATTCGGCCTTCCGCCGGAGGAGCCGGAGAACGGCGACGAGGGCAAGAAGAAGGACCAGGAGAGCGGTGGTGGTCAGGGACCTGACAACCCGTTCGGTTTCGGGCTGCCCGGAGGCCTGGGAGGCCCTGGAGCCGACAACCCGCTCGCCGCCATGTTCGGTTCCCTGAACCCCAACGACCTGGGCGCGGCGTTCCAGCAGCTGGGCCAGATGCTCTCGTACGAGGGCGGCCCGGTGAACTGGGACATGGCCAAGCAGATCGCCCGCCAGACGGTGTCCCAGGGCGCCCCTGACGGCAGCAAGGACTCGAGCGTCGGCCCCGCCGAGCGTTCTTGGGTCGAGGAGGCGGTGCGGCTGGCCGACCTGTGGCTGGACGACGCGACGTCTCTGCCGTCCGGTGCCGGGTCCTCGGTGGCCTGGAGCCGCGCGGAGTGGGTCGAGGCGACCCTGCCGGTGTGGAAGGAGCTCGTCGACCCGGTCGCCGAGCGCGTCGGCGCCGCCATGGGCGACGTCCTTCCCGAGGAGATGCAGGCCATGGCGGGCCCGCTGATCGGGATGATGCGCTCCATGGGCGGCGCCATGTTCGGTACGCAGATCGGGCAGGCCGTGGGCGTGCTGGCGGGCGAGGTCGTCGGGTCGACCGACATCGGTCTGCCGCTCGGCCCGGCAGGCAAGGCCGCGCTGCTTCCGGTGAACGTCGACGCGTTGGGCAAGGACCTCGGCGTACCGAAGGAGGAGGTGCGGCTCTACCTCGCCCTGCGCGAGGCAGCTCACCAGCGTCTCTTCGCGCACGTGCCGTGGCTGCGCTCGCATCTGTTCGGTGCGGTCGAGGGCTACGCGCGCGGGATCAAGGTCGACACGGCCAAGCTGGAGGACGTGGTCGGCCAGCTCGACCCGTCGAACCCGGAGCAGCTTCAGGACGCGCTCCAGCAGGGCATGTTCCAGCCGGAGGACACGCCGGCCCAGAAGGTGGCGCTGGCTCGTCTGGAGACGGCGCTTGCGCTCGTCGAGGGCTGGGTGGACGCGGTGGTGCACGCGGCTGCCAAGCCGCGTCTGTCGTCCGCGGACGCGCTGCGGGAGACGCTGCGCCGCCGCCGTGCGTCGGGCGGCCCTGCCGAGCAGACCTTCGCCACGCTGATCGGCCTCGAGCTGCGCCCGCGCCGGCTGCGGGACGCCTCGCGGCTGTGGGCCTCGCTCACGGACGCGCGCGGTGTCGACGGCCGGGACGCCCTGTGGGCGCATCCGGACATGCTGCCGACCGCCTCCGACCTGGACGACCCGGACGGCTTCGTGCACCGCGAACAGCTGGACTTCTCCGAGCTGGACAAGATGCTCGGGGAGGCAGCGGGCGGCTCCGCCGAGAAGCCGAACCTGAAGAAGGGCGACAAGGACGACGACAAGGGCGACGACACCGAGTGAGCCTTCGTGACGACGCGGTCCTCGTACTGAAGGGCTACGAGGACCAGGAAGAGCTGCGCCAGGCATATCTGGACCATCTGGAGGCTCATCCGGACGGCATGTGGAAGGCCTGCGAGGCCGGGCACATCACGGCGAGCGCGCTCGTGATCGACCCCGGGCACGGCCGCGTGTTGCTGACCCTCCACAAGAAGATGCGCATCTGGCTGCAGATGGGCGGGCACTGCGAGCCGGAGGACGCCACGCTGGAGGCCGCGGCGCTGCGTGAGGCGACGGAGGAGTCCGGCATCGCGGGCCTGAAGCTGCTGCCGGGCGGCCCGGTGAGCCTGGACCGGCACCCGATCCCGCCGCCGTGCCATTGCCACTTCGACGTCCAGTACGCGGCCGTGGCGCCGCCCGGCGCGGTGCAGGAGATCAGCGACGAGTCACTCGACCTGCGCTGGTTCCCCTACGACGAGGTGGCGGAGGTCGCCGACGATTCGGTGATACGCCTCTTGAAGGCGACCCGCGAGCGCCTTCAGCTGTGACGGCTCAGCCGACATGGCTTCAGCTCACACAGCTTCAGCTGACTGGGCTTCAGCTGACAGGCTTCAGCTGACAGCGGATGTGTAAGGGGCGGTCACCAATGGTGACCGCCCCTTACACATGCTCCTAGGGGGCTCAACTCCAGACGTTGCCCTGGTTCTGGCCGTGGGCCCCCTGCTGGCCCACGCCGTACTGGGCGCGGACGCCCTGGCCGATCACGGCGTTCTGCGGGGGCAGCAGTTCGCTGGGCTGGACGAGCGCGTACCCCGTGCCCATGAAGCTGAGCTCCCAGCCCTCACCGGTGTTGCCGCGACGCCGGAACACTCCGGAGGAGTGCGTCTGAGCCTGCATCTGTACACGCAGACTCGTCGACCAGGCGACGATGGCGTCGGCGTCGCAGTTGACGTACCGGTCCGGCGTGACCTGCATCATCAGCGGCATCCCCGAGGTCATCAGGGCGACCTTGCCCCGCCCGGAGATGTTGAGCTGGTACTTCCCGGAACCGGAGATGCCGTACTGGCTGTCCACGGCGATCACTTCGTGGTGCAGCGAGGAGTCCATCGCCAGGACGTAGCTGCTGTCCACGGTGAGGCCGTCCTGGTCGACGTCCACCACATGGATGTGCTGGGCGAGGTTGGCCAGATAGACGATGCCCTGCCCATGGCAGCGCATCAGGTCGAGGCCCTCTCCCGTCTGTGCGCGGGAGCGCCGCTGACCGGAACTCTGGAACTCGGCGTCGAACTCCACAAGACCCTGGTAGGCGACCATGGTGCCCTTGCGGGCGAGCACGTCGTCGTGGCCCTCCAGGGCGACGCGCAGCATCTGCTTGTTCTGCAGGCTGTAGCGCTCCTGGGACTGCTGCTCGTTGTAGGCGAAAAGCGGGCTCTGCATGATGTGTGGCTCCCCCTCAGCCCCGGAGTCGGAGGCGGTCGGTGCTGTCCTCGCTGGGCTGGACGACGACGATGCCCTGTCCGGAGAAGGCCATCTGGAACGCCTCTCCGCTGCCCCGCCCGATCAGCGACCCCGCCTTGAAGGTGCGCTTGCCCTTCACCTTGAGGTTCGGGGACCAGGCGACGAGCGCGTCCGGGTCGACGTACGTCTCGTCCTCCCCGCCGCCGCAGTCGACGACGACGGGCTTGCCCCGGGAGGTCAGCGCGACCCAGCCCTGCCCGGAGATCTTGGTGTTCCACAGGCCCTGTCCGGCGAACTTCGCCAGTCCCTTGACGCGTTCGACGCCCCACTGGAGGTGTGCGTCGAAGGCGAGCAGGTTGGTGGCGTTGACGGAGATCCCGTCGCCGTTGAGGTTGATGATCACGACGTTCGCGCCGTAGTCGGAGAGGTAGAGCAGGCCGTCTCCGGAGCACTTCATGAGGGGCGCGCCCTCACCGGTGGCCCAGTCGCGCGCGATCTGGCGCACGGCGGGCGGGTTCGGCTCGTACTGGACGAAGCCTTCGTAGGCGACCATCGACCCCACGCGCGCGAGGAGGTCGTTTCCGGTCTGCATGGCGACCTTGAGCATGTGGTTGCCGTGGTTCTCCATGCGCGCGGCAACGGGTGCCGGGGCGAAGCCCGCGAGCTGCTGGTTCATTGACGGGCTCCCTCAGACCTCGTACGGCTGGACGACGATGAAATTGCCGGGCGCGCCGCGGAACTGCAGATTCACGCTCTCCCCGGTGTCGCCCGGGTAGGCGTTGCGGCGCATCCGCACCTGGCTGGAGACGATCACCTGGGACGCGGCGGACCACGCGACGACGGCGTTGCAGTCGGCGAACGTCGTCGGCGTGACCGGCAGCACCACGGGCGCTCCCTGCGTCTTGACGATGATCGTGCCGGTCCCCTGGAACTGCATCGTGAACAGCGCGCCTCCGGGGATGCCGTGCCCTTCGATGCGGCGCACCTCGTACTGCAGCGTCTCGTCGAACGCGAGGACGTTCTCCGCGGAGACGCAGATGGCGTCCCCTTGCAGTTCGATGGGGTGCAGCATGGCGGACTTCTCGGCGAGGAACACCTGGCCCTTGCCCGAACAGCGCATCAGCTGCATCTCCTGGCCGGTCGCGTTGCCCACGATCCGGCCGGAGAATCCGGCGCTCTTGTAGCTGAAGTCGACCTTGCCCTGGTAGAGCACCATGCTGCCCTGTCGGGCGAGCACAGGCTGGTCACCGCCCATACCGAGATCGACCCGGACCATCTTCTTGTTCTGCTGGGTCCAGCGCTGACCGGTGGGCGCCTCCTTGTACGGCTGGAGCGCCGCGGCGACACCGGCGCCGCCCTGCGGAGCGCCCTGGGGTGCTCCGTACGAGGAGGGCGCGCCCGGAGCACCCGGCTGACCGGGGGCCTGCCCGAACGGTGGCTGCTGGCCGTACCCCGGAGGCGGGGTCGGCTGACCGTAGCCGGGCGGCGGGGCGGGCGCCTGGGGTGCTTGCGGTGCCTGGGGCTGTCCGTACCCGGGCGGCAGAGGTGCGCTCGGGGCGGGGGGCTGGCCGTACGGAGGCTGCTGCTGGCCCGGCGGCTGCCCGTAGGGCGCGGGTGCCGGTGCCGGGGGCGGCACCGGAGCGCCGCCGGGCGGCGTCAGGGGCGCGACGACCGTGGGCGCGGCGTGCACCGACGGTGTGGGCTCCGGGGGTGCGGGCGTCTGCGGCGGAGTGGCTCCCGGAGGCGGTGCGAAGCCCTGGGCGGGCTGCGGCGCGGGGACCGGGGCAGGTGCGGCGGGGCCTGATGGAGCACCGAACGCGGGCGGCGCGGTGGCCTGAGCGGGCGGCGCGAAGGACGGCGCGCCGGCCTGCGGCTGCGCCGGAGTGGCGGGTTCCTCCTCGGCGACCTCGCCGCCGAAGTTCTTCAGCAGCGCGTCGAGTCCGCCGTCGAAGCCCTGCCCGACCGCCGCGAACCGCCACACGTCCTTGAGGTAGAAGTCGCCCAGCATCACGGCGCGTTCGGTGGAGAACTCGGCACCGCTGAACGAGTACCGGGCCACCTCTTCTCCGCCCGCGACGATGCGAATGTATCCGGGGGCGACCTGCGACATCTGCCCGGCGCCGTCGAGTGTCGCTGTGAAGGACAGCTTCTGGATCTGCGGCGGGATCTTGTCGAGCGTGACGCGGAAGGACTCCGTGTCGCCCGCCTGCGCGCCCAGAATCTGGATGGACTCCTCAGGGCTCTTCGGCTGGTTGAAGAAAATGAAGTACCGGTCGTCCGAAAGCCGTTCGTCGGCGTCCAGACCGAAGCAGCTGATGTCGAAGGTCAGACCGGGGCCGGTGATCTGTACGCCTACGTACAGATCGGTGCCCGCGGTGAGGTCACTGATCTTGGCCTTGTGGCCGCGTTGGAATTCCCTGGCCATGCGTAACGACCGTCCCCCATCCCGAATACGAGTGCGTCGCGCGTCAGGCTAACGGCAAAATCCAGCCGCGGACGATGCCGGTACAGACCCGGTACACAATCCCTGCCTGCCGCCCGTACCAGCGCTGTCGTCCTGCCGGGACGGTGTCACTCGTCGCGCGCGGCGGGCAGATGGGGCAGCCGGTCGGCGGCGACCACGCCTTCCAGGTAGCCGCGGGCCCGCTCGGTACGCGGATAGGCCTCGAGGAGCTGCCAGAAGCGCGGCCCGTGGCCGGGCACGAGCAGATGCGCGAGTTCGTGGACGAGAACGTAGTCGACGACGTATTCGGGCATGCCCTGCAACCGGTGCGAAAGACGGATGCTGCCCTCGGACGGCGTGCACGAGCCCCAGCGGGTGTTCTGGTTGGTGACCCAGCGGACCGTGGAGGGCCGGGCGAGGCCGTCGAAGTACAGGTCGGAGAGCCGGGCGGCACGCTCGGAGAGCTCCGCGTCACCGAGTACCCGCTTGTTCTCCTGGGCGGCGAGCTTGTCGAGCATGACGCCCACCCAGCGCTGCTCCTCCGCCTCGGACATCCGGGCGGGGATGAGCACGACGGTACGATCACCCTCGCGGTACGCGGAGACCGTTCTGCGTCGGCGAGCGCTCCTGCGGACCTCGATCGCGCTCGTCCCCGAGCCGCCCGGCGGCTCGCTCGTCGTGCTGCGCTGTGGTTTTCCGCGGTTCAGTGGGTCGGCGGACACGCCCCGACGGTACCTGTTGCGCATGGTGGAAGTCCCGCCTCCGGGACGGTTCGATGCCGATCCGCGCTCCGCGCGCCCAGTTTGTCCATACTCCGTACGCCTGATTTGTACGACGAATACACACAGCCTGTGGATAACTTTCGGCACTCGCCGAGCGATGCGTGCATGCTGGCACTCGACCGGCGGAGCAGAACGAGCGCCACCGGCACAACGGGGACGTACGAGGGCAGTCATGCATCCGATGGTGAAACCCGCGCTGCGGCGCGCCTGGCGGGATCTGAACACCGTGCAGTTCGGGATGGCACCGGCACACGCCATGGTGCTCGGCCCGATGGACACGGCGACGGGCAGTTTTCTGACCTTGCTCGACGGGACACGAGGGCTTCCTCTCCTGCGCGACGAGGGGCGCCGCATGGGTCTGCCCGACGGCCATGCCGACGGGCTCGTGGAGCGGCTGGCCCGGGCGGGACTGCTGGACGACGCGACGGGCGGCGGCCCGGCAGCCGACGCCCTGCGCGAGAGGAAAGCCGTCCTGGACCGGCTGCGGCCCGACCTCGCCTCCCTGTCCCTGGTCGCCCCCGGACCGGGCGAGGGCATGCGCCGACTCGCGGCCCGCCGCTCGCTGCGGGTGCAGGTGTGGGGCGCCGGACGGGTGGGCGTGGTCCTGGCCTCCGCGCTGGCCGGGGCGGGCGTGGGCCATGTGGACGTACGAGACGGCGGATGCGTCGAGCCGTGGGACATCGCACCGGGCGGCCTGCCCGCCGACTCCATCGGCGAGCGCAGGGAAGAGGCTGCGCGGCGGGCGGTGCGCCGGGCGGCACTCAACCGCCCACCACGGCGCGGCGGCGCCCAGTCATCTCCCGACGAAGAAGAGCCGGGACTCTCTCTGGTGATCCTCGCGCCACGGGACAGCCTCGCCGTCCACGCACCCGACCCGACCACCGCCGAGCCGCTGATCGCTTCCGGGACACCACATCTGTACGCCGGAATCGTGGAGGGCACGGGAGTCGTCGGCCCCCTCGTCCTGCCCGGCGACACGGCCTGTGCGGGCTGCCTGGACCGGGGCCGCACCGACCGGGACCCGACCTGGCCGCGCCTGCTCGCACAGTGGCGCTCCGGGCAGCCCCGCCAGGTGCCGGCTTGTGATCTGACGCTGTCGGCCACGGTCGCCGGGCTGGCCGCTGGGCATGCCCTCGCCTTTCTGGACGGGGAGTTGCCGTCCAGTGCGGGAGCTCGCTGGGAGGCCTCGGTGCCCGGATTCGACTGGCATGCACGCCCCGTATGGCCGCATTCCGCATGCTCGTGCGGGACCGCGGAGAAGGCTAAGGGGGAGCAGACCTCGGAGGACGAGAGGCCGCAAGAGACAATGGCCGGGCAACAGCCGCACGCGGCTCGGCTGTCCGGTACTTGGAGGGCGCATGTCTGATCTTCCCCGGAAGGCGGTCACCCGAACCGCCAAGCTCGCCGCCCTGCCGCTCGGCTTCGCCGGGCGGGCCACCTGGGGGCTCGGCAAACGGATCGGCGGGAAGTCGGCGGAGATCGTGGGCCGCGAGCTGCAACAGCGCACGGCCGAGCAACTGTTCAAGGTGCTCGGCGAGCTCAAGGGCGGCGCGATGAAGTTCGGGCAGGCGCTGTCCGTGTTCGAGTCGGCGCTGCCCGAAGAGGTCGCGGGGCCGTATCGCGCGGCGCTGACGAAGCTCCAGGAGGCGGCCCCGCCCATGCCGACACGCACGGTGCACGCCGTGCTCGAGGAGCGCATCGGCGAGGACTGGCGCGACCTGTTCCTGAAATTCGAGGACAAGCCCTCCGCGGCGGCCTCGATCGGACAGGTGCACCGCGCGGTGTGGCACGACGGCCGGGAGGTCGCGGTCAAGGTGCAGTACCCCGGGGCGGGTGAGGCACTGCTCTCCGACCTGAACCAGCTCAGCCGTTTCGCCCGTCTTCTGGGACCGCTGATTCCGGGGATGGACGTCAAGCCGCTCATCGCGGAGCTGCGCGACCGGGTGTCCGAGGAGCTCGACTACGGCCTGGAGGCCCAGGCCCAGCAAGCGCACGCGGAGGAGTTCGCGGACGACCCGGACGTACGGGTGCCGGCTGTGGTGCACCAGTGCGAGCAGGTACTGGTGACGGAGTGGATCGACGGCATCCCGCTGTCGGAGGTGATCGCCGACGGCACGCAGGAGCAGCGGAACCGGGCGGGCCAGCTGCTGGCCCGCTTCCTCTTCTCCGGCCCGGCCCGCACCGGCCTGCTGCACGCGGACCCGCATCCCGGCAACTTCCGCCTCCTGCCCGACGACTCCGGGGACTCCGGCGACCCCGACGGCAAGGACGGCATGGATGGCTGGCGCCTGGGCGTACTGGACTTCGGCACGGTGGACCGCCTCCCGGGCGGCCTGCCGCCGACCATCGGTGACTCGCTGCGGATGACCCTCGACGGCGAGGCCGAAGCGGTCTACGAGCTCCTCTGCGAGGAGGGCTTCGTCAAGCAGTCGATAGAGCTCGACCCGGATGCCGTCCTGGACTACCTGCTCCCCATCATCGAGCCGGCCCAGGCCGAGGAGTTCACCTTCACCCGAGGCTGGATGCGCAGCCAGGCAGCCCGAATCGCCGACCCCCGCTCCCCCGCGTACCAGCTCGGCAAGCAGCTCAACCTGCCCCCGGCCTATCTGCTGATACACCGGGTGACATTGAGCACAATCGGCGTGCTGTGCCAACTGGGCGCCACGGTACGGCTCCGAGACGAACTCGAGGAGTGGCTACCGGGCTTCCTCCCGGAGGACGAAACGGCCCTGGGCGAGGGGGAGTCGGCGGCCGAGGCGTGAGGGCCCCAAAGGAAACGACGGGCTACCACCAAGACGAATCGAGCCGTCCCTCGATCGCTCTCAGGTTGGCCCGGGCGCAGTTGTCGCAGAAGTAGTGCCGGGTGCCGTTTTCCACGGAGCAGGTCCAGGTGGGCTGGGGGCCTTCTGATGTGGCGCCGCAGCGGGCGCACACGATGGGCTGGGGTTCCGTGACGGAACCGCCGTTGTCACTGTCCCCGGGAAGACTCGTCACTCGACGACGATATCGCCGGGGCCGGCGGATCGACGGGCACAACGCACCGCGGGGCCGGTCCCTTCGGACCGGCCCCGCGGGCAGCGGTTTACTTCCGTTGCCGTTGTGGCGGCGTCGCGCTTGCTTCAACGCGCCTTACTGCATGACCGCCATGGCCAGAGCGCGGCGTGCGCGCAGCGACGCGCGCTCGGCGCGGCGCTGCATCCGGCGGGCCACTGCCAGGCGGATCGCCAGGCGTTCGGCCTCGGCGGCGCGCTGCTGCTCGTGCATATGCGCACGAGCCAGGGCTTCTTGGATGAGTTGCATCTCTCGGGTCCTGTTCTGGCGCGAGTCGTTCGCGCCGGTGGTGGTGAAGTCTCGAATCGCGGAGCCGAGGGGCTCGCTGATGGACGGCTTCATCGGGGCCTGATCCTTGGGGTCGTGCGTCAGAGGGCGATCGATCGTTCCTGTGGTGTTCATGCCGTAACCGGGTTCTTGCGCGGGCGGCCACGCGGCCGCTTCCGGGCGACAACGACACCCTGGACGAAGAGCTCGCCGCCCCAGACGCCCCAGGGCTCACGCCGCTCCTTGGCGCCGGCGAGGCAGGCCTCGATCAGCGGGCAGGTGCGGCAGAGGGACTTGGCGTACTCGACATCTGCCGGCGACTCGGCGAAGAAGACCTCCGGGTCGTAGGAGCGGCAGGGGACGGGCACGCCGAGGTTCTCGATGGCGTCGTCGAGCGCGGTGAGCGCAGTGAGCGGGGTCAAGGTGGAGTCCTCCGTGAGACCGGGCGGTGGGATCGTTTCGGAAGGCGGTACGGACGGGGCGTGCGCTTCGAGTTGCACGGTTTGTCTTCCTCGTCTGGTCGTGCCGGCCGGGTTGGCCGGTTGGCGGCTGGTACCGGGTTCTTTTCTTGTCCCGAGGCCCCTTCGCTCTGTCGTCCCTGGTCGGGGACAAACAGAAGGGCCGCGGATCCCGGGTGGGGTTCCGCGGCCCTGAAGGCGCCGGCCTGATCGCCGATCAGGCTGGATCACTCCAGGGTTCAGGCCCACGGAAGGCCCACATCGTGTGGTGCTGCGTCTGCTTGCGGGATCCGGCACCGGCAGCCGCAAAGGCATAGGCCTGCGCCTGCGCCTCTACTGCTTCCAGTGCCTTCATCGGTCGCTCATTGCGCTCACGGACGGGGAGGCCCGAGAGAGACACGGCGGACGCCGGCCGGACAGCAGGAATGCCGGACAGACCGGTGCCCAGGTTCGAGAAGCCGAGCAGGCACGTGGAGACGACCGAGCGATCGGTCAATTTGACGGTGCTGATGGAGCTGCTCTTGATGCTGATCACTGGAATCGCCTCCTCTCGGCGTCTCTGGGACCGGGGTGAGCCGGTCCGACGGTTGTTAAGTACAGCACGAAACCAGGGCCTTGGAGAAGGCCGCCGCTTCCGTGCTTAAGAACCTATGGGGATTGCTGGGGCATGCGCAAACTATTTTCTCGACGAGTTTGCATCAGTCCTCGTCTTCGCCTCCCCCAAGCTCTTGACCTGCGCAGATGGCCAGAACTTCGGTTCCGTAGCGGTTCAGCTTGCGGGCTCGGACCCCCGGGATGCGGGCGAGTTCGGCCGGACTGGACGGTACCGCTTCAGCGATGGCCATCAGCGTCTTGTCCGTGAAGACGCAGAAGTCCGGCTGCCCGCTGCGCTGCGCCTGGTCCGCTCGCCAGTCGCGCAGCCGCTCGTACAGACCCTCGTCCATGTCGGAGGGGCAGTCCTCGCAGCGCATCAGTTTCATCTCACCGGCGTCGGTGAGGGTGCGGCCGCAGACTCGGCACCGGGCCGGCTGCCGCGTCACCCGCCGCACTACGTCCTCGACGCCGCCCGTGACGCCGCGCTCGATGCCACCGGAGCCGCCCGCGCCGCCTCTGGCCGCGGTGGCGGTGGAGCCGGGGCGCAGGCCGTCGAGGAAACGGCTGGGGCGACGGTTGGGACGTCCTCCAGGTGAGCGGGACAGCGCCCAGGAGACGGAGAGGTGTTGTCTGGCGCGGGTGACACCGACGTAGAGAAGGCGGCGCTCCTCCTCGATCTGTTCCTCCGTCTTTGCGTAGGTGATCGGCATCATGCCTTCGGCGACGCCGACGAGCAGGACGACGTCCCACTCCAGGCCCTTTGCGGAGTGGAGGGAGGCGAGAGTGACGCTCTGGACGGTCGGGGCGTGCTGGGCACCGGCGCGCTCGTCGAGTTCCGCGACGAGGTCTCCGAGGGTGGCGTCGGCCTTGGCGGTGGCGAAGTCCTGTGCGAGATGGACGAGGGCGGCCAGTGATTCCCAGCGCTCGCGGACCGCGCCGGATCCGGCGGGCGGCTCGCTGGTCCAGCCCTCGCCCGACAGCACGGCTCTCACCTGCGAGGGCAGGTCGACGGCGTTGTCCAAGAGGGAGTCGTTGCCTCCGAAGCGGGCCGCGCCTCTCAGGGCGACGCGCGCCTTTCGTACTTCGGCTCGGTCGAAGAATCGCTCGGCGCCGCGCAGCTGGTAGGGCACCCCGGCGTCGGCGAGGGCCTGTTCATAGATCTCGGACTGGGCGTTGGTACGGAAGAGGATGGCGATCTCGCTCGCGGGGACGCCGGAGGCGATGAGGTCGCGGATGCGGCGGGCGGCACCCTCCGCCTCGGCGGGCTCGTCGGTGTACTCCCTGTAGACCGGCTCGGGTCCTGGGTCGCGCTGGGAGATCAGCTCCAGGCGGTGTTCGGCGGCGCGGCCGCGGGCCTGGGCGAGCAGGCCGTTGGCGAGGTGGACGACCTGGGGTGAGGAGCGGTAGTCGCGGACCAGCTTGACGACCGTGGCGCCCGGGTGGCGGGTGCGGAAGTCGAGGAGGTGGTCGGGGGTTGCACCGGTGAACGAGTAGATCGTCTGGCTGGCGTCGCCCACGACGCAGAGGCTGTCGCGCTCGCCGAGCCACAGTTCCAGGAGGCGCTGCTGGAGGGGGCTGACGTCCTGGTACTCGTCGACCACGAAGTGCTGGTACTGGGCGCGGACTTCGTCGGCGATGTCGTGCCGGTCCTGGAGGATGCCGACGGTCAGCAGCAGGACGTCTTCGAAGTCGATGACGCCGCGGTCGCGTTTGAGGTCCTCGTACGCGGCGTAGAGCTGGGCGATCTCGCTGGGGTGGCGGGGGGTTTCTCGGCCGGCCTTGGCGGCGGCGGCCGCGTAGTCGGTGGGGACGGTCTGGGTGACCTTGGACCATTCGATCTCGGCTGTGATGTCGCGCAGCTCACCCCGGTCGAGGCGGGTGCGGCAGGCGGCCGCGGCGTCGGCGACGAGCTGGATCTTGCGGTCGACGAGCCGCGGCAGGCTGCCGCCGACCGCTTTGGGCCAGAAGTACTGGAGTTGTCGCAGGGCGGCGGAGTGGAATGTGCGGGCCTGGACTCCGGATGCGCCGAGCTGGCGGAGGCGGCCGCGCATCTCGCCGGCGGCGCGGTTGGTGAAGGTGACGGCCAGCACGCTGGTGGGCTGGAGTATCCCGGCGCGTACCCCATAGGCGATGCGGTGGGTGATCGCCCGGGTTTTGCCCGTGCCGGCCCCGGCCAGTACGCACACCGGACCGTGCAGGGCCGTGGCGACTTCGCGCTGCTCGGGGTCGAGCCCTTCGAGCACCGCGTCGGCTCCACTCGGCGGAGCCGGGTACTGAGAACTGTTGGAGCCCTGCGGGAAGAGGGTGGAGTGCGTTGCTGCTGTCACCCCGCCATGCTGCCAGTTCGGCGGTGGCAGGCGTGTCGGTTGTCCACAGGGAGACGCTTGCAGTCGTACTAATGCGGCAGGCGCCTCCCTGCCCGCCCGGCCCTGCTCCGCCCGCGTACGGGAATGGCAGCCCCGTCACTTACGTTCCACCCACTGCGAAACACGCACCCCCAGCAGCGAAGGAGCACGATAGACATGCCGGGCACTGTGACGATGTACAGCACCACGTGGTGCGGATACTGCCGTCGGCTGAAGAGCCAGATGGACCGTGAGGGCATCGCCTACGACGAGATCAACATCGAGCAGGACCCGGACTCCGCGGCGTTCGTGGAGAAGGCGAACGGCGGCAATCAGACGGTTCCCACCGTTCTGTTCCCGGACGGTTCGACGCTCACGAACCCTTCGCTGGCGCAGGTCAAGCAGAAGATCGAGGTCGAGGCCCGCTAGAGGGCTGTGCCCGGCTTCGGCAGGGGCTTGCCGTACCAGAGCTCGATCAGGCGGGCCGCAATCGAGATTCCGTAGGGAGGCAGCACCTCCCCGGACTCGAAGGCGGCCCGCAGGTCTTCGCGGGAGAACCAGCGGGCTTCGTGGATCTCGTCGCCGTCGACGTTGATGTCCGCCGAGGTGGCGCGGGCCATGAAGCCCAGCATGAGGCTGGAGGGGAAGGGCCAGGGCTGGCTGGCGATGTACTCGACCTCGCCGACGGTGACGCCGGCTTCCTCGAAGACCTCGCGGCGTACGGACTGCTCGATGGACTCGCCGGGCTCGACGAAGCCGGCGAGGGTGGAGAAGCGGCCCTCGGGCCAGTGCACCTGGCGGCCGAGCAGGATGCGGTCGTCGTCGTCCGTCACGGCCATGATCACGGCCGGGTCGGTGCGCGGGTAGTGCTCGGCGCCGCAGGCGGGGCAGCGGCGGATGTGGCCGGCCGCTGCGATGACGGTGCGTTCGCCGCAGCGGGAGCAGAAGCGGTGCAGGCGCTGCCAGTTCTCCAGGGCGACGGCGTGCACCATGAGGCCTGTGTCGCGGGGCGACAGGAGCAGGCCCGCCTCGCGGAGTCCGGCGGCGCGCGCGGACTGGTCCATGCGGCCGGGGAGCGCGTCCTTCTGGAGTGCGAAGTAGCTGACGCCGTCGTCGTCGGTGCCCAGGAAGTAGCGGTGTGCCTCGGTGAGGGGGGCTTCGAAGGAGGGGGTCATCACGAGTTCGGTGGTGCCATCCTCCGTCTCGTCGATGAGGACCTGGCCGCCGGAGACCACGAACACGCGGGTTGTGGGGTGGCTCCACGCCGCGGCGAGCCAGGCTTCGTCGAGCCGGTGGTGGGCGGCCCGGTCGATGCCGCTCGGGGCGGTGAGCGAGATGGGACGGTCGGCGGTTTGATCGGTCCAGGTGGTCACGGGTGCTTCCAACTCCCCTGGTGGAATGGGTGTTTCAGCGGGACGTACGGCGGGACTCGGCGGCGTTCGGCGGGTTCTTTCAGTGTGCATCGCGCCAGTTGTCCGCGAGGTCGCCCCACAGGTAGGCGGTGGTTTCGGCGCCCTTGAGGAGGAGGTCGAGTTCGACCTTCTCGTTGGGGGCGTGCCAGCCGTCGGAGGGGACCGAGATGCCGAGGAAGAGCACGGGTGCGGCGAGGACTTCCTGGAGGTCCGCGGCGGGTCCCGAACCGCCCTCACGGGTGAAGCGGATCTCCTGTTCGAAGGCGCGGCCCATGGCGCGTACGACGGATTGCAGGGCCGGGTGGTCCAGCGGTGTCAGGCACGGGCGCGTGGCGGCGCCGAAGGTGATCTCGTGGCGGATCCCGGCGGGCAGTTGCTCGGCGGCCCAGGCGCGTACGGCCTTCTCGACGAGGTGCGGGTCCTGGCCGGCGACGAGCCGGAAGGAGAGCTTGACCATGGCCGAGGAGGGGATGATCGTCTTGCTGCCGGGGCCCTGATAGCCGCCGCCGATGCCGTTGACCTCGGCGGTCGGGCGGGCCCAAATGCGCTCCAGAGTGGTGTGTCCGGCCTCTCCGTGGACGGCTGACGACTTGGCCGTACGCAGCCACCTCTCCTCGTCGAAGGGCAGTTCGGCGAAGAGTTCGCGCTCGTGGTCGGTGAGTTCGACGATGTCTTCGTAGAAGCCGGGGATCGCCACGCGCGCGTGCTCGTCGTGCAGGGCGGCGACGAGGCGGGCGGCGGCAGTGGCGGGGTTGGGCACGGCGCCGCCGAAGGCGCCGGAGTGGATGTCCTGGTCCGGCCCGTACAGCTCGATCTCGCATTCGGCGAGGCCACGCATCCCGGTGCATACGGTGGGGGTGTCCTCGGACCACATGCCGGTGTCGGAGACGATCACGGCGTCGGCGGCGAGGCGTTCCTGCCGCGATTCGACCAGTGCGCGGAAGTGCGGCGAACCGGACTCCTCCTCGCCCTCGATGAGCATTTTCAGGTTGACGGCGGGAGTGGTGCGGCCGGTGGCGGCGAGGTGGGCGCGGACACCGAGTGTGTGGAAGAACACCTGTCCCTTGTCGTCGGCTGCCCCGCGCGCGTGGAGGCGGTTTCCGCGGATGACGGGTTCGAAGGGGTCGGTGTTCCAGCCCTCCTCGCGGGTGGCGGGCTGTACATCGTGGTGTCCGTAGACGAGGACGGTGGGCGCCTGCGGGTCTTCGGAGGGCCATTCGGCGAAGACGGCGGGGGCGCCGGGGGTCGCCCAGACCTCGGCTGTCGGGAAGCCGGTCTCCCGGAGTTTCGCGGCAATCCAGTCGGCGCTGCGCCGCACGTCCGCCGCGTGGTCGGGCTGGGCCGACACGGACGGGATGCGCAGCCACTCGGCGAGGTCGTCGAGGAAGGCGGCGCGGTGGTTCTCGATGTACGTGCGGACGGCGCTGTCCGGAGTCTTGCTCATGCTCACGAGCCTATCCGCCCGCAGTGACATGCTCGTCCGGCGGTTCGTCCGTGGAGGGCTCCTCCAGGAGCAGCCGCTCCAGTGCGGCACGGTCCGGCAGGTTCTCGGGTCGTACGATCTCGCCGCTGCGCACGTACAGGAAAGCGGCCTTGACGGACTCCAGCGGTACGCCGTGCTGCTCGGCCCAGGCGAGCCGGTAGAGGGCGAGCTGGAGGGGGTCGGCGGTGCGGGTGCGGTTGGTCTTCCAGTCGACGATCTCGTACGTCGCCTCGTCGCCGTCGCCGTCCTTGTAGACGGCGTCTATGCGGCCCCGTACGACCCGTCCGGCGATCTCGAGCTGGAAGGGGGCTTCCACTCGGTAGGGCGTGCGGTGGGCGTAGGCGCTGCGTTCGAAGGCCTCCTTGAGTGCCTCCAGGTCGCGTTCGTCGGCGATCTCGGCCTCGTTGCCGGGCAGTTCCTCGGGCTCCAGCATGGGCAGCCGCAGTTCTTCGAAGCGGGTCTCGACCCAGGCGTGGAAGCGGGTGCCTCGGCGTGCGGCGCGCTGCGGGGGGCGCGGCATGGGGCGTGCCAGTTCCTGTGCGAAGGCGTCCGGGTCGGCGGCCAGGCGCAGCATCTGGGACGCGGTCAGGGAGGTCGGCAGGGGTACGTCCGTGACGCTCTCTCGCGCTCGCAGCAGCTCTCCGGTGAGGGCGTCCAGGTCGCGGTCCCAGGAGGCGATGGTGCGGGCTTCCTCGGGGGTGAGAGGTGCGGTCTCGGGTGGGTGCGGGCG
>NZ_JAAKZY010000205.1 GCF_011045015.1 Streptomyces scabichelini
GCCCGCCCCCGCGTCAACCCCACCAGCCCCGGCAACAACTACATGGACGTGGCCCTGCCCGTGCAGCGCCGACTGGGCGCGCTCCAGGCCATGTGCATGGACGTGACCGGTGTGGCCTGCTCCGGGTTCCTGCACGCGTCCGCCGTGGCCCGCGGACTGATCGCCACGGCGGGCCACCGCAACGTCCTCGTCGTCTGCGCCGAGAACCCGAAGCCGATCCTCAACTTCTCCTACCGCAACTCCGTGCTGTTCGGCGGCGGCGCGGCAGCGGGCGTGTGGCGGGCCGGAGCGGACGGCGAGAACGGCATGCACGCCGTGACGCTGCACTCCGACGCCACCCACTACGACGCCTTCGACATCGACGAGCACGACACCATGGTGATGAAGGGCAAGGTCGTCGGCGACCTCGCACCCGGAGTACTGGCGGACGCGACCCGGCGCGCACTCGAGCAGGCGGACGCCGGCCTCGACGACATCGACTGGATCATCCCGCACCAGGGCAACATCAACCTGATCCATGACGTCCAGGACGCGCTCGACATCCGCGACGACAAGCGCGTCCTGCTCAACATCGAGCGCAGGGGCAACACGTCGAGCGTCAGCGTCCCCGGCTGCCTCTCCGAGTACGTGCACGACGGCACCATCGCGCCCGGCGACCGCATCCTGACCATGGCCATCGGGCGCGGCTTCAGCTGGGGCGCGATGGTCTTCACCTACGGGCGGCCCCGTACGAGCGGCGGACTTTCGCGGGAGCGGCGATGACGGATCGGCGGAGCCTCCGGGGACAGGCGTTGGTCATCGGCGGCAGCCGGGGCCTCGGCGCGGCCATCGCCTCCGCGCTCGCCGCCGAAGGCCGGCCGACCACCGTCGCGGCCCGCGACAGCGGCCAGTTGGAGCGCTGCCGCAAGCAGGCCGCCGAGAACGGGATCGAGTTGTCGACGGCACAGGTGGACACCGTCTGTCCGGACAGCCTCCGACGGCTCTTCGAAGACCTGTCCCACCGCGGCGAGTTGGGCGTCTGCGTGATGGCGGCGGGCCGCAACCTCTCACGACGGCTGCTGCGGCCGCCACGGGAGCCCGGCGGCGCGTGGGAGGTCCACGGAGTGGAGGAGTGGCGGGAGACCGTCGAACTCAACCTCACCGGCACCTTCCTGGCGGGCCGCGAGGCCGCGCTCAGCATGGCCAGGTCGGGCACACCGGGCGTGCTCGTCCCCATCGTGAGCTGTACCTGGCAAGGCTCCTGGGGACAGTCCGCGTACGCGGCGGCCAAAGCCGCAGTCGTCTCGCTGACCCGCAGCTGGGCCCTGGAACTGGGCGAGTTCGGCATCCGGGCCGTGGCCGTCGCCCCCGGTGTGGTGGACGGTGCCGCGCTGCGCGAGAAGTGCGAGCGCCTCCCGTCCCACGCCCGGTACATGGAACGGCTGCGTCAGCAGGTGCCGCTGCGCCGGTTCGCCGCCGAGCAGGAGGTCGCCGACGCGGTACTGCACGCCGTGGCCAACCAGTACCTGACGGGCACGGTTCTGGAGGTCGCGGGCGGGGGCTTCCCGGCCCGCATCCCCTGAGCCCCGGCACGTGTCCCCCTGAGCCCCGCGGGGCGTGCCCGGTTAGGGGCGCGGGGCTGCGTCAATTTGCGGCTCCGCCGCGTGGGCGCGACCAGCCACAACGGACCCGCACCCGAAAACGCACCCAAACCGCCCAACCGCCGGAGGCACCGGGCACGTGTCCCCTGAGCCCTGCCACCCATTCCCTGGGTCCAGCCCGCACCCGGCACAGGTACCGAAGGTCCCCGTCCCGCCCGGGATCAGGTACTCGGCGGCCGATGTGCACGCCCCCCGGCCTCCCTAGCGTGGCCAACGCTCCCCCTGCCCAAGCCTCACGAGGAGGTGTCTCTTGACGAGCGGTTTCGTCGTCGACCGGGATGTCGAGATCCCCATGCGCGACCGTACGCTGCTGCGCGCCGACGTCTGGCGTGTCCCGGGCGAGCCCCGCCCCGCGATCCTCTACCGCACTCCGTACGACAAGTCGGCGCTGAAGATGGAGCCGCTGACCCCGGAGCGGTGCGTGCGCGCGGGCTACGCCGCCGTGGTCCAGGACACCCGGGGGCGCTTCGCCTCGGACGGCGAGTGGGACACCGGGATCTGGGAGACCGAGGGCCTCGACACCTACGACACGGTCGAGTGGGTCGCGGCGCGGGACTGGTGCGACGGCGGCGTCGGGATGAGCGGCGTGTCGTACGCCGGGATCGTGCAGTGGCTCGGCGCGATGCTGCGGCCTCCGCACCTCAAGGCGATCGCGCCCGCGATGACCACCTCGGCCGCACACGACCCGCAGACCACGGGCGGCGCGCTCCGGCTGTCGCATCTCGCCGGCTGGCTGGCCTTCATGGCCCCTGACTGGCTGCGCAGGCAGCCGGTGAAGGGGCAGCGGCGCGGGATCGCCGCCGTACTGCGCTACCTCGACTCCCCGCTGGAACAGATGCGGAAGCTCCCGCTCGCCCGCATCCTGGAGGTGCCCGACTCCCCGCTGTCCCTGGCGCGCATGCTGGAGAAGGGCAGCGCGTACGGTCCCCGCGTCCGCACCCAGGACGTCGGTGTCCCCACGCTGACGCTCACCGGCTGGTTCGACATCTACCACGCGCCGAGCATCGCGCTCTTCGCCGAACTGGCCGAACGCGACCCGGACCGGCACCAGCTCCTCGTCGGCCCCTGGAGCCACTCGGGTGCGCTGCCGCAGTACCAGGGCGAGCTCAACTTCGGCCTTGGCGCCGCCGGGGAGTACGGTCCGACGCCCGAGCGGGTGCTGGCCTTCTTCGACGCCCACCTCAAGGGCGTACGGGCGAAGCGTCAACCGGCCGATCCCGTGCGGTACTTCATGATGGGCACCAACGAGTGGCGTACGGCGCGGTCGTGGCCGCCCGCCGACTCGGCACCCTCCCTCTGGTATCTGCGCGAGGGCGGCAGGCTCGCCATGCACCCTCCGCAGGACGACGAGCCCGCCGACGACTACGTCTACGACCCGCACGCCCCCTCACCCACCCACGGCGGCCGGGTACTCAACCTCGGGGAACTGGTGGGCGGACCGCTCAACCAGCGGCACCTGGAGGAACGCGCCGACACCGTCGTCTACACCGGACCGGCCCTCGTCGAGCCCGTGGAGGTGGCGGGGCAGGTCACCGCCTCGCTGTCCTTCGCGAGCAGTGCCCCGGACACGGACATCGTCATCAAGCTCACCGACGTGTTCCCGGACGGCCGCTCGATCCTGGTCTGCGACGGCGCCCTGCGCACCCGCTACCGGGAGGGCTTCGACAGCGAGAAGCTGCTGACCCCGTCCGTGCCGGAGACCTGCCCGGTCGATCTGGGCCACACCGCCTGGCGGTTCGAGCCCGGACATCGGATGCGGCTGCTGGTCACCAGCAGCAACTTCCCGCACATCGACCGCAATCCGAACACCGGCCGCCCGACGGGCCAGGACGCGGCGGGGATCGTGGCGCGGCAGTCCGTCTTCCACGACGCCGCACGGCCGTCGCTGCTGCGGCTGCCCGTCCTCGCGACACGGGACCGGTGAGGGCCGACATGTCGACACCTTCACCTCAGGAATGCGTACTCACCGTACAGCTCGCCGCACGGGCCGACCTCCACCCCGACCGGCTCTTCGCGGTGTTCGACGACGGTGAGTCATGGACGTACGCCGATGCCTGGCGGCTGGCCCGGTCGACGGGCGCGGCGCTGCAGCGCTACGGGGTGACGCGCGGCGAACCGGTGCTCAGCTGGCTGCCGAACGGTCCGCACCAGCTGCGGACCTGGTTCGGCACGAATGCCGCCGGAGGCGTCCACGTCCCCCTCAACACCGCCTATCGGTGGCGCATGCTGGAGCGCGTCATCCGCGACACGGGCGCCAGGACGCTGGTCACCTGCCAGGCCCTGGTCGGCCACCTCACCGGCCTCGACCTGGGGCGGACCGAGAACATCGTCGTGATCGACGCCCCGGAGAGCGAGCCGCTGGCGGCGGACCCGGGGCAACTGCGCCCGCTCGCCGAGCCGTTGATGCCATGGGACACCCAGGCGATCATCCACACCTCGGGAACCACCGGACCCTCCAAGGGCGTGCTGTGCAGCTACGCCCACCTCCACACCAGCGCCACCGCGTCCTTCCGCGACTGGCTGACCAGCGACGACCGTTATCTCGTGAACTTGCCGCTGTTCCACGGCGGGGGAGTGATCGGCACCCTGGGCATGCTCGGACTCGGCGGCTCCATCGCGGTCGTCTCGCACTTCCGCACGGAGTCCTTCTGGCAGCAGGTGCGCGAGCTGGAGGTGACCGCGTGCACGCTGCTGGGAGTGATGGCGAGCTTCCTCGTCAGCCGGCCGCCGTCAGAGCCGTCCGAGTCCGAGGACACCGGGCATCCACTGCGTACGGCATACGTCCTGCCGCTCACCGAACCGGCCTTCGAGCTGTCGGCCCGGTTCGGGGTCGAGATCCGCACGCTGTTCAACATGACCGAGACGTCCTGCCCGGTCGTCTCGGGGGACAGGGCGGTCAGGACCGGCTCCTGCGGCAGGCCGCGCCCCGGCATCGAGGCGCGTGTCGTCGATCCGTACGACCGTGAAGTGCCCGTGGGCACGGTGGGCGAGCTGGTGCTGCGCTCGGACGCGCCCTGGGTGTTCAGCCACGGCTACCACGGGATGCCGGAGGCGACGGCGGCCGCGTGGCGCAACGGCTGGTTCCACACCGGGGACGCCTTTCGTCAGGACGCGGACGGCGAGCTGTACTTCGTGGACCGGCTCAAGGACGCCATCCGCCGGCGCGGCGAGAACATCTCCTCCTTCGAGGTCGAGGAGGAGCTGCGGGCCCACCCCGGCGTCCGCGACGCGGCGGCCGTCGGGGTGCCGGGGGAGCACGGCGAGCAGGAAGTGCTGGCCGTGGTCTGTCCCGTGCCCGGCGAGCGATTCGACCCGGCCGGGCTGCTGGAGTTCCTGCGGCCCCGGACGGCCCACTTCATGCTGCCCCGCTACATCCGGACCGTGTCCGAACTGCCCGTGACTCCCACCGGCAAGGTGCGCAAGGAAGCGCTCCGCGAAGAGGGGATCACGCCCGACACCTGGGACCGGCAGGCGGCCGGCATCACCATCCGTCGCGATCCCGTCGCGACCCGTCGAGAGGACCATGAGCAGAGCCATGACTGAGACAACGAACAGTGGTGCGGCCCCTGGTGGCATCTGGGCGGGCTCAGCGATCCGCGTGACGGGCGTGGGGCACTACTTCCCCGAGCGGGTGGTGCACAACACGCCGGAGCTGGTCGGGGCCGAGGAACGGTTCAACGCCGTCGACCAGGCCGTGATCGGGGAGCTGAACGTCAAGGCCCGGCACGTCTCCGGTGAAGAGGAGACCGTCGGCCACATGGCCGTTCGCGCGGCCGAACAGGCGTTGAGCGCGGCCGGGTTGGAGGCGCGCCGGCTCGACCTTGTCATCGTGACGAACTGGACGGACCGCCAGTTCATCCCCGAACACGGGCCCCGCGTGGCCTACGAACTCGGCGCCCGCCGCGCCCTCGGCTTCGACCTGTGCGGGGCCTGCGCCGGCTTCGTGCACGGGGTGCAGTCCGCCGCCGCGATGCTGTCCTCGCCCGGGCCTTGGCGGCGTGCCGTCGTCGTCAGCTCCGAACAGCTCAACCGGGGCACCCGGCCCGGCAGCAAGGGCGAGCTGGTCGCCGGTGACGCGGCCGGTGCGGTGGTGCTGGAACGCGGGGAGACCGACGAGGAAGCACCGGACGGACCCCTGCTCATCGACTCCGTGCTGTTCAGCGACGGAGAGGACGCCCGCATCATCTACGCCCGCAGGCCGCACGGCTGGCTCACCAGCACGGCGCAGCTCATCGAGCGTGCCGTCGAGGGCAATCTGCGGGCCATCGAACTGCTGCTGGAGCGCAACGGCCTGGAGATCGAGGACATCGACTGGGTCCTGATGCACCCGGGCACCGATCCACTGCACCGGGCGGTGCGGGAGAAGGCGGGCATCGACCCCGACCGCTTCTTCGTCACGATGGAGACCCGCGGCAACACCTCCAGCGCGTCCGTCCCCATCGCGCTGTCCGAGCTGCTGGCCAGTGGCCGCACCCGCCCAGGCCAGCTGTATCTCACTCCGGCGATCGGCTCCGGGTTCTACGAGGGCGGGCTGCTCTTCCGGCTGTGATCCCAGCTGCCGATCTTCCGGCTGTGATCCCGGCTGCCGGGCGGCGATCCGCACAACTGACGACAGAGAGCGAGTGGTGACGTGGTGAGCGTGGCGGCCGGCTGGCGCGATGTGCTGGTGACCGGCATGGGGTTCTGCCTCCCCGGACCGAACCGCACGGTCTGCAGGACCGGCGACGACCTGTGGCGGACGGTGTCGGGCGGAGAGCCCCACCTGGACAACGACGGGCTGTTCTACGGCCGTGTGCACCTGGGCGACGAGGAGTTCGCCCGGGCCGTCCCCGAACTGGACGGCCGGTTCCGCGACTACTACAGCAGCGTCCACCGCTACGGCCTGGTCGCCCTGGCCGAGGCGTGCGAGGACGCGGGCCTCGACCGGCACGGCACACAACTGGCGAACGCCGCGGTCCTCACCGGACGGGCCGGCATGGACACCGCCCTGGAGACCTATATGGAGGGCGTCACGGGCGACCCCGCCGGCACGAGCCCCGCCGAGGCCCGCGCCCTCCTCATGCGGATCCTGCTCTCGGTGACCGCGACGGACGTGGCCTCGGTCCAGGCCGCGCTGCTGCGCAGCGGCGGACCCACCTACTCGCTGTCGTGCGGCTGCGCCTCGACCAACGCGCTGCTCGGCGTCGCCGCCCGCCAGATCGCCGACGGCGAGGTGGACCTCGCCGTGGTCACCGGCGTCGACGCCTACAGCCTCGACCGCATCGCACACTTCGAGGAGCTGCGCATCGCCTCCGAACGCACCGGCCGCACCTCCTCCTACGCGGCCCCCACCACGCGGCTCCGCTACGACCGGCCGATGCGCCCGTACGACGAACGCGCCGACGGCTTCAACCTCGGTGAGGGGGCGGCCACGCTGATCCTGGAGAGCCGGGAGCACGCGGAACGGCGCGGGCACCGGGCGTACGGCAGGATCCTGGGCCAGGCGATCAGACGCGGCGCCACGGGCAGCGCACTCACCCCCGACGAGGACGGCGAGGCACTCGTCCGGGCCGTGCACAGCGCCCTGCGGGCCAAGGACAGCCACGGCCGGATCGCCCCGTCCGCCGTCCCGGTCGTCAACGGCGGCGCCGAGGGCGACCCGCTCTTCCACTCGATGGAGTTCAAGGCGCTTAGCTCCCTCTACGCACCCGGACCCGGACCGGAACCCGAACGCGAACCCGAACTCGCCGAGGGCACAGGCCCGTTGATCACCAACCATGAGGCGTGCTTCGGACACAGCGGGGCGCCGCTGGGCGTCATCGGCGCGGCGTCGACCCTGCTGATGATGCGCCACGGGCAGGTCTGTCCCACCGCGAACTGCGAGAAGGTCGCCGAGGAAGCCCCGTACACCGTCGTCACCGGTGGCGTCCCGCAGCCGCTCTCCTTCGACCTGGCGCTGAGCTTCAACTACCAGATGGGTGCGGCCGCCGCGCTGCTGCTGGCGGCGCCGGAACCCATCGCCGCGGCGGGAGGCCGGCTGTGACGAGCGAGCCGCTGACCCTCACCGGAATCGGCGCCGTGCTTCCCGGTCCTGACGGTCCCTGCGTGGACACCCCGACCCTCTGGGAGATCGTCAGGGCCGGGACCTCCTGCCTGACCCCCTTCGCGTACGAAGGGCTTCCCCTGCACATCGCCGGCCAGGTCGGCGGCTGGGACCCGGTGACGGCACTCGGAGTGTCCGAGCGCGTCGGCGGCAGGATGGCCCGGATCACCCAACTCGCCACCGGCGCCGTCAAGAACGCGCTGGACGACGCGGGACTCAAGGCCGAGGACCTGGACGACGGCCGTACGGTCCTGGTGGTCGCCTCGCTGCAGTTCGCCTTCCAGGAGGCGGGCCGCTACTTCGCGATGTACGAGCGCGGCGGCCAGGAGGCGCTCGGTATGGAGTACTGGCTCACCGGCACCCCCGGCAGCGTGACCAGCGGCATCTGTTCGGTCCTCGGCATCAGCCCGCAGACCCTGACCGTCTCCGGCGCCTGCAACTGCTCGCTCAGGGCCCTGGAGATCGCGGCCACCATGCTGCACGCGGGCACCGTCGACCGGGCGGTGGTCGTCGGCGCGGACGCCACCCTCGACCCGATCTGCGTCTCCAGCACGACCAACGAGAGCAAACGGCGCGGCTTCCGCATCTCCACCCTCTCCACGGACCCGGCGTCGGTGCGCCCGCACGACGAGGAACAGGACGGCAACGCACCGGGCGAGGGCGCACTGGCCGTGGTCCTGGAATCCGCGCACACCGGGCATACCGGGCGAACCGGCCACACCATGAACGCCGCTCAGCCCGCAGGGATGCCGCTGCGGCTGTGGTTCCGCACCTCGCGCAGCAACGGCTCCAACCCGATGATCTCCGGCCCGCCGGACAACTTCTCCCGCGACGCCCACGCGCTGCTCACCGGCGCCGGGATCGGCATGGAGGAGCTGGCCTTCGTCAACAGCTTCGCCGACGGCTCCCGGCACGTGGAGGACCTCTTCTGCGAGGCGCTCACGGGACTGCGTACCGCCATGGAGTACGACGGCCCGCTGCTGCTGACCAATCAGGAGGCCGCCTTCGGGCATGTCTTCGGCTTCGTCGGGCTCCTGAAGTTCGTGTCTTCGGCGCTGATGTTCCAGCACGGCACGGTCGCACCCGTCGTCGGCTGCCGCACCCCGTACGCACGGCTCGACGCCACCCCCGTACGCGGCGCGGGCGTACCGCTGGAGGGCCGCCACGCCCTGGTGACCGTGGCCGGTGGGGGCGGGGACGCCACCTCACTGCTGATCGAGTATCCGGAGGGCTGATCCATGGCGCACATCACCGCACACCCCTTGCGGGTCCACGGCTCGACGGCGCTCGTGCTCGGGCCACAGGGCACGGCGTACGAGGTGATCCGCGAGGCACTGGAGGGCGCCGGCGCGAAGGTCGTCGACGACACCGGGGAGGAAAGCGCGCCCGACGTCTGCTGTGTCCTGCTCACCGGCACCGCCGTGCTCGACAGCGCCAGTCCCGCGCCGCCGCTGCCCAGGCCGCGGATCGCGGAGATCGCCGACGCCATGGCGGAACGCGGCTCGGGCAGGATGATCCTCGTCTTCGACGGAGCGGGCGGGCTCCACCTCGGCACGCCCGCCGACGAGGTCGCCTCACGGGCGGCCGACCTCGCCTGGTGGCGGCAGCTCGCGGCCCGGCTGTCCCCGTCCGGGGTGATCGCCAACCAGATACGGGTCGGACTGGCGCCCTTCCTCTCCCACCGGCCGGGCCCCGCGCGGACCGCCGCCATACTGCGCCATCTGCCGCTGCGCCGGGTGGCCACGGCTGCGGACCTCGCCGCCGCTGTGCTCCATCTGGCCTCGGAGGGCTGCAGCTACACCGTCGCCGACACCGTCCCGGTCGACGGCGGCATGGGGCTGATGATGGTCCCGCCGCTGCGCCCGCCCGGAGCCAGGAGCCACGCGGACGTACTGGCCGAACGGCGGGGCGGCGCCGAGCTGTTCGACCTGAGCGGACGGCACTGCCTGGTGGTGGGCGCGAGCAGCGGAATGGGCCGGGAGACCGCACTGGAACTGGCCCGCCGTGGCGCCGACGTGACCGTACTGGCCCGCCGCGAGCCCGAACTCCTCGAAGTGGCCCATGAGATCACCCGGTCGGGGCGGCGGGCGGAGGTCGTCGCGCAGGACGTCGCGCGGCTCGACGAGCTGGCCGCGGTCGTCGAACGGCTGTGGCGGATCGGACGCGTCGACGCCATGGTCTACGCGACGGGACTGTTCGAAGTCGAGGCCCCGGACCGTCAACCCGGGCTGAGGGAACGGCTGTTGGACGTGAACTACCGGGGGTACGCCACGCTCACCGACGCGCTGGTGCGGCGCTGGGCCGGAGACCGGCAGGGCGGCGCCGTCGTCGGGCTCGGCTCCGCCGGAGCGGGCGCCGTTCCGCATCTGGAGAGCTACGCGGCGAGCAAGGCGGCAATGACCCAGTACACGCGCAATCTCGCCGTCTCCGGCGGACGCCACGGGATCCGGGCGAACTGTGTGCTGCCGGGGCTCGTGACGACGCCGATGGCCGACTTGGCGGCGGAAGGGGACTTCCAGGAGGCATGGCTGGCCCGCATCCCGCAGGGCCGGGCCGGCACACCGGCCGATGTGGCGCCGCTGGCCGCCTACTTGGTCGGGGACAGCGCCGCCTATGTGACGGGCGCGCTGCTGCACGCCGACGGAGGTCTCGCACTGGGTGGACTGCCGCCGCTGGCCCAGGGAGGTCTGGAATGAGCGCCGGAGCCGTCGGAGGTGTCGCGCTGGTGACCGGAGCCTCGTCGGGTATCGGCGCGGCGGTCGCCGGGGCGCTGGCCGCGACCGGCGCGCATGTCGTCCTGGTCGCGCGGCGGATCGCGCCCCTGGCCCATGTGGCGGACGAGACAGCGGCCAGGGGCGGCCGGGCGAGTGTGCTCGTCGCGGATCTGGCCGCCGAGGGAGAGCCCCGGCGGGTGGTCGCGCAGACGGTGGAGCTGTTCGGGCCGCCGACCGTGCTGGTGAACTGCGCCGGTGCGGTACGGCTCGGCCAGGTGCACGAACTGCCGCCGAAACACTGGGAGTTGATGCTGCGGCTCAACCTCACCGTGCCGTATCTGCTGTCCCACGAGGTGCTGCCGTACATGCGCAAGAGCGGTGGCGGCACGATCGTGAACATCGGCTCGTCCATCACCCAGGAGACGCTCAGCCACACCGCGGGCTACGCGGCGGGCAAGCAGGGGCTCAACGTGCTCACCGAGCTGGTGGCCCTGGAGAACCGGGACCACGGCATCCGGGCGGTCGCGGTCTGCCCCGGCTGGGTGCACACCGAACTGGCCGCGGGGCCCGACGAGTTGGGGGCGAGCAAGGAGGAGCTGCTCACCCCGGACGACGTGGCCGACGCCGTCGTGTGGGCGGTCACCCGGCCGCCCCGGGTGAGCGTGGGCCCGGTGATCCACCTCGCGCCGACCAGCAGCCGGGCCGGTACCCGCGCGTCGATCACCCGGCTGACCGGGACGGACGGCCGTTAGATGAGCGGCGAGAAACTGCGCAAGGAGGAGCCGCACAGGGAGGCCGGTCGGCTGAGGACGGGGCCGCTGACCGGGCTGCGGGTCCTCGACCTGGCGGAACTGGCGGATCTGACGGGTCCGGGGAGGTCCGGCGAGACGTCGCTGAGTGGGACCTCCCTGAGCGGGACCTACCTGAGCGGGATGATGCTCGCGGGGCTCGGCGCCGACGTCGTACGGGTCGGCCGCCCCGCGGACGCCGACGCGGTACTCGCCCTGGCGGTGAGCGCCGACGTCCTGGTGGAGGGCGGCCGTCCCGGGACGGCCGAGCGGCTCGGCATCGGCCCCGAGCGCTGCCTGGCCCGCAATCCGCGGCTCGTCTACGGCCGGACGCCGGTGGACCCAGGGCCGGGCGAGCCGACGGCCGCGCTCTGTCTGACCGTTGGGGTCCTGGCGGCGCTGGCCCAGGTCGCGCGCACGGGACAGGGCCAGATCGTGGACGGCACCCTGGCCGGCTGCCCGTACTACAGCGTCTACTGGACGGCCGACGGCCACCAGATGGCCGTGGGCGCAGTGGAGCCCGACTGCTACCGGGAGTTCGTCCGGCTGCTGGGCGTCTGGGAGATGGTGCCCGACCACCGGGAACCGTCCGTCTGGGCCGAACTGCGCCGCCTCTTCGCCGGCACTTTCCGTACGCGGACCCGGCGCGAGTGGTGCGAGGTGTTCGACGGCACGCCCGCGTGCGTCAGCCCGCTGCTGCCGCCTCGCGCCTGACGCGCGGAATTCCGCGGAGCCAGGATGCCGTGCCGTCATTTCGACGGCACGGCCTCGCCATGGAAGAGTTCCCTGCGGTTTCGAATGCCGACCTTGTGCAGGATATTGCTGACATGATTCTTGACGGTCTGTCCCGCCAGCGTCAGCTCCTGTGCTATCTCCGCGTTCGTATAGCGCCGCAGCAGGAGGGCCAGAATTTGCTCCTCGCGTTCGGTGAGCGGAGTGAGCGGGGAATGCGCCCGGAGGGTCGGCTGCCCGCGCTGTGCGACCTCGCCGAACAGCCAGACCCGCCGGCCCCGCGCCGTCTGCCGGATCGCGTCGACCAGCTCCGCGACCGAGGCGCTCTTGTGGACGAAGCTGTCGGCACCCGAGGTCAGCACGGCGGCGACCTCACTGGAGGCACTGCAGCCGGAGAACACCATGACGCGCGGCCGCAGCGGCAGTGAGTGCACACGTCGGCACAGCGCCGCCCCCGTGTGCCTGCCGTCGAGCTGCAATTCGGTGATGACGACGCTGGGGCGCTTCTGCTGTATTTCGGACAGAGCTTGTTCCACCGTGGCCGCGGCGCTGACGACCGGCATGTGGAGATGGGATTCGACCAACGTACTGAGTGCCAGTCGCATGGAGGGATGGCTGTCGACGATCATTACTCCCATTCGTGAACCCCTCTGGTGATGCATGACCAGGCTCGGTCTGGGTTTCTTGCCGACTGTCTCGGTATCGGGATGGTATCCAAGGGCTACTCGCCGGTACGCGGCCACCGAACTTTCTCGGAAACTTGTTGATGAGGCATGGAAATTGCGGTACTTGGAACGAATCCTGTGTTGCCAAGGGATTAAGGGGCAGGTGGCGCCGCTACTCGGAGATAAGTGGGCGGTCACTGCGCGTAAGACGAAAAGCTCAGGCGTGTGACTTGGTTCACGGCAGTTGCCTGCGGGATGTGCGCGCACCGGGCCTGAGCGGTGAGTTATGTGCGGAGTGCCCTTAAATGTCGGCCAGCGAACAGAGGAGCACTCGAACCGGCGCTCCTCTCTTCATTGTCCGGTTCCTGACCGTGACCGGCGGTAAATAATTCCAGGCCCCGAAATGTGGCGCGCATTGCCTCCGGCGGTTGGGTCCGTAGTTAAGCGCGGGTCCGTCGTGGCTGGTCGCGCAGTTCCCCGCGCCCCTAAAGGGGCGCGTCCCTGGAGCCCTCAGCCACCACGCACCCGTCAGTCACCCACCGGCGGGAGGGGTCGTGGGTCGGTGCGTCGTATGCCCGTCGCGTAGGTTCGTTCTCAGGTCACCCGCACCGTGTACCGACACCGGGTCATATGCCCACCCTGCGACGGGCTGACGCACCGGCCCACGGCCCCGCACCCCCCACCCACCCAGGGGCGCGGGGCTGTATCAATTTGCGGCTCCGCCGCGTGGGCGCGACCAGCCACAACGGCGCTGCAGCCGACAACGAACCCACGCCTATGAAACGGACGTGACCCCGTCCCACTGCTGCGGAATGGCAGGCCCACCGTTCGCCCCACTGTTCTGCAACGCGATCGTCCTCGCGGGAGAGGGAATCCTGATGCCCTCGACCCGGTACCGCGTGTGCAGCCGCTTGATGAACTCGTGCTTGATCCGGTACTGGTCGCTGAACTCGCCGACCCCCAGGATGACGGTGAAGCTGATTCGGGAGTCACCGAAGGTGTGGAACCGGATGGCGGGCTCGTGCTCGGGAACGGCGCCCTCGATCTCCGTCATGACCTCGACGACGACCTCGGAGGTCACCCGCTCGACATGCTCCAGGTCACTGTCGTAGCCGACCCCGACCTGCACGGTGAGCGTCATCTCCTGTTCGGGACGGCTGTAGTTGGTCATGTTCGTGCTGGAGAGCTGCGCGTTGGGGATGATCACGAGGTTGTTGGAGAGGTTGCGTACGACGGTGTTGCGCCAGTTGATGTCGACGACGTACCCCTCCTCACCACTCGTCAGCCGGATGTAGTCACCGGGCTGGATCGTCTTCGAGGCCAGGATGTGGATGCCCGCGAAGAGGTTGGCGAGCGTGTCCTGGAGAGCGAGGGCGACCGCCAGACCGCCGACGCCGAGGGCGGTGAGCAGCGGCGCTATGGAGATGCCCAGGGTCTGCAGGATGATCAGGATGCCGATCGCCAGCACGACGACGCGGGTGATGTTGACGAAGATCGTGGCCGATCCGGCGACGCCCTGCCGTGACTGGGTCACGGCCCGCACCAGGCCCGTGATGATGCGCGCCGCCGTGATGGTGGAGGCGAGAATGAGGACGACCGTCAGGAACTGGTTGACGTTGTGGTTGACCTGGTTCGTCAACGGCAGGGCCGCCGCGGCGGCCGCCACGCCGCCGACAAGCGCTGCCAGCGGCACCAGCGCGCGCAGCGCGTTGACGATGACATCGTCCCCGCTCCACCGCGTGCGGTCCGCGTGCTTGCCCAGCCAGCGCAGGAGCATCCGCAGCAGGAAACCCGCCACGAGCCCGACGGCCACCCAGACACCGGCGACGATCAAGTCGTGTGCTGTGAGATCGCGGTTCACCAGCTGCCTCCCGTCGCGCCGGGAAGGGGGCTTGCGCCCGGTATGTGATGTCTCGTCACTTTGTCACCTGCTGCTCGATTCCTTGATGTGCGATCCCGCCGGAACGTCGCTCCGACGGCCGGCGGGCTCGCTCATCCTGCCGCATATGCGTGGATGCCTCGCCCCTGGCCCGCTGCGGTCCGGCCGTCTCCGCATACTTATCGGCCACTGATCGGCCGCCTTGACGCCGGGAACCACCGGGACAAGGCTTGCGTGCAGTGATCATCGACGACTCAGGGGGTGGGAGATGTCAGGGCCGGTGCTCGCCGTCGACCAGGGCACGTCCGGCACGAAGGCTCTCGTCATCTGTCCCGAACGCGGGGTGATCGGCACGGGCGCGGCTCCCGTACGTCCCCGCCATCTGCCCGGCGGACTCGTCGAGGCCGACCCCGCCGAGTTGTACGCCTCGGTGGTCGTGGCCGGCCGCCGCGCACTAGAGCAGGCAGGGGAACCCGTCGTCGCCGTCGGCCTCGCCAACCAGGGCGAGACGGTCCTCGCCTGGGACCCGGCCACCGGGAAGCCGCTCACCGACGCGCTCGTGTGGCAGGACCGGCGCGCCGAGAGCGTGTGCGCCGAACTCGCGCCACACGCCGACGCGTTGCGGCACCTCACCGGACTGCCCCTCGACCCCTACTTCGCCGCACCCAAGATGGCCTGGATACGCCGCCATCTCACCCGGAACGGCGTCGTCACCACCAGCGACGCCTGGCTCGTACACCGGCTCACCGGCGCATACGTCACGGACGCCGCGACCGCGGGCCGCACCCAGCTCCTCGATCTCGACCGGGTCGACTGGTCACCGGCCGCACTCGACGTCTTCGGCCTCTCCGGTGAACGACTGCCCCAAGTCGTCGACGCGAGCGGCCACTTCGGTACGACCACCGCCTTCGGTGACGCGGAGATCCCCCTCACCGGCCTCCTTGTCGACCAGCAGGCCGCCCTGCTGGCCCAGCGCATCACCGAGCCCGGCGGCGCCAAGTGCACCTACGGCACCGGCGCGTTCCTGCTCGCCCACACCGGCGCCACGCCCCGGCGCGGCACCTCGGGCCTGGTGAGCTGTGTCGCGTGGCGGCTCGGCGGGCGGACCAGCTACTGCCTCGACGGGCAGGTCTACACCGCCGCCTCCGCCGTCCGCTGGCTCACCGACCTCGGCGTGATCTCCGGTGCCGCCGACCTCGACCCGGTCGGGAGTGCCGTACCGGACAGCGGCGGCGTCACCTTCGTCCCGGCCCTCGCCGGACTCGCCGCCCCCTGGTGGCGCGGCGACGTACGCGGCTCGCTCACCGGCCTTGGCCTCGACACGGCACCCGGGCATCTCGTCCGCGCCCTGTGCGAGGGCATCGCCGCCCAGGTCGTCGAACTCGCCGACGCCGCCGCCACCGACCTCGGGGCCCCGCTCACCACCCTCCGCGTCGACGGCGGACTGACCCGCTCCGCCCTCCTCATGCAGACCCAGGCCGATCTGCTGCAACGCCCCGTAGAAGTCGCCGAGTTGCCCGACGCCACCGCCCTCGGGGTGGGGGCCGTCGCCCGGCTCGGCGTCGATCCGTCCCGCGCGATCGACGAGGTGCTGCCCGCCGCGCCGCCCTCCGCCGTGTACGAGCCGGGCATCGGCGCGGACGAGGCCGCCGAACGCCTCGCCGGGTTCCGTACGGCCGTCGCCGCCCTGCTCGACCGGGCCCCCGCATGACGGTCACCTCCAGCGGCGCGCTGCCGGACGTGACGTACGACGTGCTGGTCGTCGGCGCGGGAGTCGTCGGCTGTGCGATCGCCCGCGAACTCGCCGGACACCGAGGGCTGCGGATCGCCCTCGTCGAGGCCCAGGACGATGTCGGCCAGGGCACATCCAAGGCCAACACGGCGATCCTGCACACCGGTTTCGACGCGGTCCCGGGCTCGCTCGAAGCCCGGCTCGTACGGGAGGGCTCCAAGCGGCTCACCGGGTACGCCGCCGAGGCCGGCATTCCCGTCGAACCGGTCGGCGCGCTGCTCGTCGCCTGGGACGAGGAACAGCTCGCCGCGCTGCCGGAGCTGGCGGCCAAAGCCGAGAGGAACGACTACCGGGAGGCCCGGCTCCTCGGCCCCGACGAACTCCGGGCGCGTGAACCGCACCTGGGACCCGGAGCGCTCGGCGCGCTGCACGTGCCGGGCGAGAGCATCATCTGCCCCTGGACGACGACACTCGCGTACGCGACGCAGGCGGTCCGCAACGGCGTCGATCTGCACCTCAACTGCCAGGTGGAGAGAGCAGGGAGAGCGGGGAGAGCGGAGAGCGCTGAGCCGGGGCACTCCCTGCGCACCAGCCGCGGCACGCTGCGCACCCGCTACCTCGTCAACGCCGCGGGCCTGTACGCCGGCGCCCTCGACCGCCGGCTCGGACACGACGCGTTCACCGTCACCCCGCGCCGCGGCCAGCTCATCGTCTTCGACAAGTTCGCCCGCGAGCTCGTCCGCCACATCCTGCTGCCCGTTCCGACGGCGCTCGGCAAGGGCGTGCTGGTGGCGCCGACCGTGTACGGGAACGTTCTCCTCGGGCCCACCGCCGAGGAGTTGGAGGACAAGGCCGCCACCGAGTCGACCGAGGAGGGCCTGGCCCTGCTGCGGGACAAGGGCCGCCGCATCCTGCCCGCGCTGCTCGACGAGGAGATCACCGCCGTCTACGCCGGGCTGCGTGCCGCCACGGAACACGACGACTACCAGATCCACGCACACCCCGAGCAGTCGTACGTCACCGTCGGCGGCATCCGCTCCACCGGCCTGACCGCCTCCATGGCCATCGCCGCCCACGTCACCCGCCTCCTGGCGGAGTCCGGGCTCGACCTGAGCGAGCCCGCGGACCTGGACCCGGTCCGCATGCCGAACCTCGGCGAGGCGTTCCCACGCCCCTACCAGCGGCCCGAACTCATCGCCGCCGACCCGGAGTACGGCAAGCTCGTCTGCCACTGCGAACGCGTCTCGCGCGGTGAGATCCGGGACGCCCTCGCCAGTACGATCCCGCCGCTCGGCCTCGCCGGGCTGCGGCGCCGGACCCGGGCCCGGAGCGGACGGTGCCAGGGGTTCGCCTGCGGGGCGGCGGTCCGGGAACTCTTCGAGAGGGGGCGGACGTGAGGTCCCGTACGGTCGACGTCCTGGTCGTCGGGGCCGGGCCCGCGGGGCTTGCGGCGCAGCACACCGCCGAGCAGCACCAGCCGGACGGCGTCGTCGTCGCGCAGTTCGTCCAGCACGGTCACATTGCTGGTGATCACGGTGACGGGGCGCCCGCGGAGCCGTCGTGCGATGGCCC
>NZ_JAAKZY010000206.1 GCF_011045015.1 Streptomyces scabichelini
ACGTTGTTCCGTGCCGCCGAGCCCGCACCCCCGACTCGACGGCACGGAACAACGTCCACCCCCGCAACCGCTCCTGGTCCACGTCCAAGGACTCCGCGAGCCGCTTCACCCGGCGGCGCGTGGTCGCGGCCCCGGAGGGCGAGGCGATCAGGTCCTCGACGCGGTCGCGGATCAGGCGGGCCAGGTCGAAGGCGCACTCGCCGACGACGGGATCGGGGCCCACGGCCAGCCACGGGCTGCGTTCACCGGCGAGCACCTTGCTCTGCCGGAACGTGCCGTGCAGCAGCCGCGACTCCGGCGGAGCCACCAGCAGGGCGTCCCGCGCCGCCAACGCCGCGTCGACCAGCGGCAGCGCCTCCGCGTCGACGCTCGCCCGCATCGCCTCGGCCTGCCGCCCCGTTCGCTCGGCCACGGTCTCGAAGGTGTGCCAGGCGGGCGGCTCGACCCACAGCCGCCGCAGCGTCCCGGCCGCCTCCAGCATCGACTTCGCTTCGGGCAGCGACCGCACCGACACATCCGGATGCAGCCGCTCCAGGAGCAGAACGCCCCCGATGCCGGAGGGACCGGGGGGACCGGAGGACTCCAGGAGCCGTACCGCGCCCCGTCCGTCCCAGTGCGCGAGCGCCGCCCGCTCGCTCTCCGGCCGGGCGCGGGGCGGCGCGAGCTTGAGGACGGCGGGGGTACCGTCCGGCAGCCGCACCAGCAGCACGAGACTGCTGCGCCCTCCGGGCACCTGCACCCGTTCCACGGTCAACTCGCGTAGCGCGACGGCCTGCTGAGCCGCCTCGGGCAGCTTCTCCAGCCAGTCGTCACCGCCCGGTGCCGTCTCGCCGAGCGCCCTGACGAGACGCTGCGGCGGTTCGAAAGCCATACGCGAGTCGTTCCCTTCCGGTGTGCGTTACGTGTGGGGTGTCGTCGGTGCCGCGGACGTGGCGGCCCGCTCGGCGAGACCAGGGAAGGCTACGCTCCCGCCGCGCCAGCGCGCCGCCCGTACCGCCGCCTCCCGCAGCGCCCGAGCGGCGTCGCGCCGCCGCTCGCCCTCGGCGGCCCGCACGAGGTCCGAGTACACACCGGCCACCCGCTCCTCCACCTCGGCGGCGAGCCGGACGGCCTCGTCCGAGTCGGACACCGGGAACGGCAGCGCGTAGGCGGCCGCCGCGGGTGACGGCTTCCCGTCCAGGTCCCGCACGACCCGCGCGAGCTCGTCGCGCCGGGCGCGATGCGCGTCGTACGCCGCCTGCGCCTCGGCCCGCCGCTCCTCGCTCACCTTTCCGCCCACGACCCCGTACCCGTACACGGCGGCGTGCTCGGCACCGAGCGCGGCCTGTACGGCTTTCAGCTCTCCCGACGCCTTCGCCTTCCCGGAACTCCCGGAAGTCCGGAAACCGCTCACTTCTCGCCCTCCGTCAGCAAGTACACGTGTACCGCACCGGCCGCCGCCACCGAGGCCAGCAGCCGAGCCAGCTCTCCCGGCACTTCCACAAGCGCCTTTGTACGCCGGTCCGCCAACGCCCGTTCGGCAGAGGCCAGCTCAGCGAGAGCGTCCTCCTCCCGGGCCGGCACGCCGGCCGAAGCGCTCGCCGACGGCGAGGCGGACGCGGCGGCCGAAGCAGGCGGAGCGGCCGGAGCACTGGGACCGGAAGAGGCCGGCTTCCCGTCCCCGAACGCCTTCGCGTGCCGTACGACCTCCGCCCGCAGCGGCGACAACCGCTCGGCCAGCGCCGGATGCGCGTCGAGCACGGCCGCGTACCGCGCCGCGAGCCTCTCGCTGTCGCGTGCCGCACGCGCGCGTGCCCCATCGGCGGCGGAATCGCTCTCCTCGGTGTTCTCGGAAGCGGAGTCGGGGCCGGAGCAGCCCGCGAGCAACGCGGCGCCCGCACCGGCGGCTCCGGCGAGCAGGCTCCTTCGGCGCGGCCCCGAGGGGAAGCGCGACGGCAGGGTGAACGGCACGGCAGACGTCCTCAGCAGGCTCGTACGAAAGGAAGGGCGGCGACCGGGTATCCGGGTGTCTCGCCTGCCCTGGATCAAGGTAACCCGCGGTGCGGCCGGTGGACGGCAACACCCTCATGGACCGGATACCCTTTGACCTGACACGCGACCTACCCACAACAGCACACGCGGCCGAGGAGTCACCCGGATGAGCACCACCCAGAGCGAGAGGCTGCGAGGACTGCTGGAACCGCTCGTAAGCTCCCAGGGACTCGATCTCGAGGAGATCGAAGTGGACTCGGTCGGGCGTAAGCGTGTGCTGCGCGTCGTCGTCGATTCCGACGAAGGTGCCGACCTCGACCAGATCGCCGATGTGAGCCGCGTGCTCTCGGCGAAGCTCGACGAGACGGACGCGATGGGCGCGGACGAGTACACCCTCGAAGTGGGAACCCCCGGTGCGGAGCGGGAGCTCAGGGAACACCGTCATTACGTGCGTGCCACCGAACGCCTGGTGAAGTTCCAGTTGACCGAGGGCGGCGAGCTTGTCGCCCGGATCCTCGAAGTGGATGACGAGGGCGTGGACCTCGAAGTGCCCGGCGTGAAGGGGCGCAAGGCAACCGTCAGAAGGCTCGCCTTCGAGGAGATCGCCAAGGCGCGCGTCCAGGTCGAGTTCAGCCGCAAGGACAAGAAGGAAGAGGAGGCGTAGCCGTGGACATCGACATGAGCGCCCTGCGGGGCTTGGTACGGGAGAAAGAGATCTCCTTCGACCTGCTGGTCGAAGCGATCGAATCGGCCCTCCTCATCGCCTACCACCGCACCGAGGGAAGCCGTCGCCACGCGCGCGTGGAGCTCAACCGCGACAGTGGCCACGTGACCGTGTGGGCGAAGGAGGACCCCGAGGACCTCGAAGAGGGCCAGGAGCCGCGCGAGTTCGACGACACCCCGACCGGCTTCGGCCGCATCGCCGCCACCACCGCCAAACAGGTCATCCTGCAGCGCCTGCGGGACGCCGAGGACGACGCGACGCTCGGCGAGTACGCGGGCCGCGAGGGCGACATCGTCACCGGCGTCGTCCAGCAGGGCCGCGACCCGAAGAACGTCCTCGTGGACATCGGCAAGCTGGAGGCCATCCTGCCGGTGCAGGAGCAGGTCCCCGGTGAGACGTACCAGCACGGGATGCGGCTGAGGTCGTACGTCGTCCGGGTGGCGAAGGGTGTTCGCGGGCCCTCCGTGACGCTCTCCCGGACGCACCCCAATCTGGTGAAGAAGCTCTTCGCTCTCGAAGTGCCGGAGATCGCCGACGGTTCGGTCGAGATCTCCGCGATCGCCCGCGAGGCCGGACACCGCACGAAGATCGCCGTCCGGTCCACCCGGTCGGGTCTGAACGCCAAGGGCGCCTGTATCGGTCCCATGGGCGGTCGTGTGCGCAATGTCATGGCCGAGCTGAACGGTGAGAAGATCGACATCGTCGACTGGTCCGACGACCCGGCCGACATGGTGGCCAACGCGCTCTCCCCGGCCCGGGTCTCCAAGGTCGAGGTCGTCGACCTCGCCGCTCGCTCCGCGCGCGTGACGGTGCCCGACTACCAGCTGTCCCTGGCGATCGGCAAGGAAGGGCAGAACGCCCGGCTCGCCGCCCGGCTGACCGGCTGGCGGATCGACATCCGCCCGGACACGGAGCAGACGGGGGAGCAGGCGGGACAGCCGGCGGGGGAATAGATCACGCCTCCGAGGCGCTGTGATCACGTCAGCTTTATACGCGGCAACCGTTCGATTCTTGCCCCAAAGGGGTGAGGTCGGTGCGGGGAGGTAGACTTGATTGTGTCTGGCCGGACGCAAGCCCGCGCATGCCCTGAACGTACGTGTGTGGGATGCCGGGAGCGAGCGGCCAAGAGCGATCTGCTGCGTATCGTGGCGATCGAGGGCGACTGCGTCCCCGATCTTCGCGGTACGCTGCCCGGCCGGGGTGCTTATGTGCACCCCGCCCTGGTCTGTCTCGATCTGGCGGTCCGCCGCCGGGCGTTCCCACGGGCGCTGCGTGCCCCGGGTCCGCTCGACACAAAGGCGTTGCGCCAAGCCGTCGAGAAGACCGTTGCTGAGAAGGCAACACCGTAAGACGTGTCGCACGGAACCCCGTGCGGCCCTGGTACCCCGCGAGTTGGAAGTAGGTCGAGATTGCGATGAGCACTCGATGAGCACGCGATGAGTACGCCCATGAAGTAGCGACGGTCCGGACCAACCCGGACCTAAAAGGAGCGAAGTGGCTAAGGTCCGGGTATACGAACTCGCCAAGGAGTTCGGGGTTGAGAGCAAGGTCGTCATGGCCAAGCTCCAAGAACTCGGTGAATTTGTCCGATCTGCGTCCTCGACGATCGAGGCGCCCGTAGTACGCAAACTGACTGACGCCCTCCAGCAGGGCAACGGCGGCGGCAAGCCCGCCCCGCGCAAGGCCGCGCCCGCCAAGCCGGCCACCCCCTCTCCGGCGCAGGCCGCCCGTCCGGCTGCCCCGCGCCCGCCGGCCCCGAAGCCGTCGGCCGCGGAGAAGCCCGCGGCTCCGGAGGCAGGCGGACCGGTTACTCCGGCTCCGCGTCCGACTCCGGGGCCCAAGCCCGCGCCCGCGCCGAAGCCCGCTCCGGCGTCTCCGGCTCCGGCCGCGCCCGAGTTCACGGCGCCTCCGTCGGCTCCCGCGGCATCCTCCGGTCCCGCGGCATCCTCCGGTCCCGCGGCTCCCTCGGGTCCGCGTCCTGGTGGTGCCCGTCCGGGCGCCCCGAAGCCGGGTGCTCGTCCGAGCGGTCCCGCGCAGGGCGGCCAGGGCCGTGGCGACCGCGGTGACCGCGGTGACCGTCAGGGCGCTCCGCGTCCCGGCGGCCAGGGCGGACGTCCGGGCGGACGTCCGGCCGGCCCGCGTCCGGGCAACAACCCGTTCACCTCTGGTGGCTCCACCGGCATGGCGCGCCCGCAGGCGCCCCGTCCGGGCGGTGCACGCCCCGGTCCCGGCGGCCCCGGTGGCCAAGGTGCCCCGGGCGGCGGCCCGCGTCCGCAGGGCGCAGGCCAGGGCGGTCCCCGTCCGCAGGGCGGTCCCGGCGGCGCTCCGCGTCCGCAGGGCGGTCCGGGCGGCGGTCGTCCGAGCCCGGGCGGCATGCCCCGTCCGCAGGCCCCGCGTCCCGGCGGTGGTCCCGGTGGTCCCGGCGGCAACCGTCCGAACCCCGGCATGATGCCGCAGCGTCCGGCTGCCGGCCCGCGTCCCGGCGGCGGTGGTCCTGGTGGCCGCGGTCCCGGTGGCGGTGGCCGTCCCGGTGGCGGTGGCGGCGGTCGTCCGGGTGGCGGCGGCTTCGCCGGTCGTCCGGGTGGTCCCGGTGGCGGTGGCGGCGGCTTCGCCGGTCGTCCGGGTGGTCCCGGTGGCGGTGGCGGCGGTTTCGCCGGTCGTCCCGGTGGTCCCGGCGGCGGCGGTGGCCGTCCCGGCTTCGGCGGTCGTCCCGGTGGTCCGGGTGGCCGTGGTGGCACGCAGGGCGCCTTCGGTCGTCCCGGCGGTCCCGCGCGTCGTGGCCGCAAGTCGAAGCGGCAGAGGCGCCAGGAGTACGAGGCCATGCAGGCCCCGTCGGTCGGCGGCGTGATGCTGCCTCGCGGCAACGGCGAAGCCATTCGCCTGTCGCGCGGTGCCTCCCTCACCGACTTCGCGGAGAAGATCAACGCCAACCCGGCGTCGCTCGTCGCGGTGATGATGAACCTCGGCGAGATGGTCACGGCCACGCAGTCCGTCTCCGACGAGACGCTGCAGCTCCTCGCCGACGAGATGAACTACACGGTTCAGATCGTCAGCCCCGAGGAGGAGGACCGCGAGCTGCTCGAGTCCTTCGACCTGGAGTTCGGCGAGAACGAGGGCGGCGAGGAGATGCTCGTCTCCCGTCCGCCGGTGGTGACCGTCATGGGTCACGTCGACCACGGTAAGACCCGACTGCTCGACGCCATCCGCAAGACGAACGTCATCGCGGGCGAGGCCGGCGGCATCACCCAGCACATCGGTGCCTACCAGGTCGCGACCGAGGTCAACGACGAAGAGCGCAAGATCACCTTCATCGACACCCCGGGTCACGAGGCGTTCACCGCCATGCGTGCCCGTGGTGCGCGGTCGACCGACATCGCGATCCTCGTGGTGGCGGCCAACGACGGTGTGATGCCCCAGACGATCGAGGCGCTGAACCACGCCAAGGCGGCCGAGGTGCCGATCGTGGTCGCGGTCAACAAGATCGACGTCGAGGGCGCGGACCCGACCAAGGTGCGCGGCCAGCTCACCGAGTTCGGTCTGGTGGCCGAGGAGTACGGCGGCGAGACGATGTTCGTCGACATCTCCGCCAAGCAGGGGCTGAACATCGACTCCCTGCTGGAGGCCGTGGTCCTCACCGCGGACGCCTCGCTCGACCTGCGGGCCAACCCGGAGCAGGACGCGCAGGGCATCGCGATCGAGTCCCGGCTCGACCGCGGCCGTGGTGCCGTGGCGACCGTCCTCGTCCAGCGCGGCACGCTGCGCGTGGGCGACACGATGGTGGTCGGCGACGCGTACGGCCGTGTCCGTGCTATGCACGACGACCTCGGCAACAACGTCGAGGAAGCCGGTCCGGCGACGCCGGTCCAGGTCCTGGGCCTGACCAACGTCCCGGGTGCGGGCGACAACTTCATCGTCGTGGACGAGGACCGTACGGCCCGTCAGATCGCCGAGAAGCGCGCCGCCCGTGAGCGCAACGCCGCGTTCGCCAAGCGCACGCGTCGCGTCTCGCTCGAGGACCTGGACAAGGTGCTCAAGGCCGGCGAGGTCCAGCAGCTGAACCTGATCATCAAGGGTGACGCTTCTGGTTCCGTCGAGGCTCTCGAGTCGTCCCTGCTCCAGCTGGACGTCGGCGAAGAGGTCGACATCCGGGTGCTGCACCGCGGCGTCGGTGCGGTCACGGAGTCGGACATCGACCTGGCGATGGGCTCGGACGCCATCGTGATCGGCTTCAACGTCCGTGCGGCAGGCCGCGCGGCGCAGATGGCCGAGCGCGAAGGTGTGGACGTCCGCTACTACTCGGTCATCTACCAGGCGATCGAGGAGATCGAGGCGGCCCTCAAGGGCATGCTCAAGCCGGAGTTCGAAGAGGTCGAGCTCGGTACGGCGGAGATCCGCGAGGTCTTCCGCTCGTCCAAGCTGGGCAACATCGCGGGTGTTCTCATCCGCTCCGGCGAGGTCAGGCGGAACACCAAGGCGCGCCTCATCCGCGACGGCAAGGTCATCGCGGAGAACCTCAACATCGAGGGTCTGCGTCGCTTCAAGGACGACGTCACCGAGATTCGCGAAGGGTTCGAGGGCGGTATCAACCTCGGCAACTTCAACGACATCAAGGTCGACGACGTCATCGCGACGTACGAGATGCGTGAGAAGCCCCGCGGGTAACACGGGTGCTTGAGGTTGGCCGGCGGGGAGATGTTCCCCGCCGGCCAACCTTGCCGTTCCTGGGGAATCGCCGGACGGGCTGAATCTCAGCCCGTCCGGCGATTGAGGACCGGGGGGCCGGGGGCTGGCCCCCGAAACGGGGTCCAGGGGGCTTCGCCCCCTGGTGGGGTCTGGGGCGAAGCCCCAGAGAGTGGACGGGAATGGGTAGGGGCGGCGGGGGCGAAACAACCCCGACGCCGCCCCGGCCCGCGTGGAAAACCCGGCCTCAGTGCACCGGCAGCGGCCCCCGCCGCGCCTGCACCCGAGCCGCATGCGACCCGACGACCGTGATCGCCACGACCCCGATCACCGCCAGCAGCCCGAGCGCCACCGTCCCGGCCCAGCCACCCGAGTGGAACGCGATCGCGCCGAGCGTGCTGCCCGCGCTGGAGCCGACGTAGTACGCGGACTGGTAGAGGGCGGAAGCCTGGGCGCGGCCCTCCTTGGCCGTGTGGCTCACGGACGAGGAGGCCACTGCGTGGCCGGCGAAGAAGCCCGCCGTGATCAGGACCAGGCCGAGCAGGACCAGCGGCAGCGAGTCCGCCAGCGACAGGAGCAGACCCGCTGTCGTCGTACCGCCCGCCAGGTAGAGGGAGCCCCGGCGCCCAAGGCGGCCCACCAGCTTGCCCGCCGTCGACGCCGAGACCGTACCGACCAGGTAGACCAGGAAGATCGAGCCGATGATGCCCTGGGGCAGGGAGAACGGAGCGTCGGTCAGCCGGTAGCCGATCACCGTGTAGACGGCGCCGAAGACCGTCATGAACAGCGCGCCGATCGCGTACAGGCGGCGCAGCAGCGGATTCGAGAGATGGGCGCGGACCGTGCGGGCAAGGACCCTCGGCCGCAGCGACCCCGTCTTGAAGTGCTTCGGCGCCGGAAGCAGCAGCCGGAACGCGACCGCGCACGCCACCGCGACGACCCCGATGGCGCCGACGGCGACCCGCCAGCCCCACTCCTGCGCGACCCAGCCGGTGATGACCCGGCCGCTCATGCCGCCGACACTGTTGCCCGCGACGAACAGGCCGATCGCGGTGATGAGCGCCTTCGGACGTACTTCCTCCGCCAGATACGCCGTCGCGGAGGCCGGCAGCCCGGCCAGCGCCGCGCCCTGCACTGCCCGCAGCGCGATCAGCGCGCCGACCGACGGGACGAAGGGGACCAGCAGACCGACGGTCACCGCGATCGCCAGGGACGCCGTCATCACCGTACGCCGCCCGAACCGCTCCGACAGCGCGCTCATCGGCAGGACGAACACAGCCAGTGCGCCGGTCGCCGCCGACACCGTCCAGCTCGCCGCACCCGCCGTCACCCCGAAGTCACTGGAGATCAGCGGCAGAAGGGCCTGCGTGGAGTAGAGCAGCGCGAAGGTCGCGACACCCGCGAGGAACAGGGCGAAGCTCATCCGGCGGTAGCCGGGGCCGCCCGGGGCCATACGGGAGTCGGTGGTGGAAGCGGTGGACGTGCTGGAAGCGGTGGAAACGGTCGAGGCGGCGCCCACCGTGGTGGACGCCTCGGTACTGGCGGAAGGCATGCCTCGAACCTAAAGGCCGGCCCCTCATCCGTCCAATGCATGGAATCGCCATAATCGTTCCCATGAAGCATCAGCAAAGGTCAGAGCCCCACCTGTCACCATCCAGTGACACAGAAGACATCGTCGCGCTGCTCGCCCCACGCCTGGCGTACTTCGCGGGGGTCGCCCGCACCGAGCACGTCACGCGGGCCGCGCAGGAGATGCAGGTCCCGCAGTCGACCCTGTCCCGCGCCATGGTCCGCCTCGAACAGGACCTGGGCGTCGACCTGTTCGCCCGCAGGGGCCGTACGGTCTCGCTCACGCCGGCCGGGCGTACGTTCCTCGGCTCGGTGGAGCGGGCGCTCGCCGAGATCGAGCGGGCGGCCGACGCGGTACGGGCCGACGCCGACGCCACCTCCGGCAAGGTCGCCTTCGGCTTTCTGCACACCATGGGCTCCGAAACCGTGCCCGGGCTCATCCGCGCCTTCCGGGCCGACCATCCGCGCGTCCGCTTCAGCCTCGTACAGAACTACGGCGAGGCGATGATCGAGCGGCTGCGCTCGGGCGAACTCGACCTCTGCCTCACCTCACCCGTGCCGGACGCCCCCGACCTTGTGGCCCGCCGCCTCGACGAGCAGAAGCTGCGCCTCGTGGTCCCCGCCGACCACCGTCTCGCCGGGCGCAAGCGCGTCCGCCTCGCCGAGGCCGCCGACGAGACCTTCGTCACCCTGGAACCCGGCTACGGCCTGCGCCGCATCACCGACGACCTCTGCAAGGAGGCCGGCTTCCGCCCCCGCATCGCCTTCGAGGGCGAGGAGGCCGAGACCCTGCGGGGTCTGGTGGCAGCCGGTCTCGGAGTCGCCCTCCTGCCCCCACCGGCCGTACCCCGCCCGGGAGTTGTGGAGCTGACGGTGACGGCCCCACGCGCGGCCCGCGAAATCGGCGTCGCCTGGCTGGACGGCCACCCGGACACACCGCCGGTGGCGGCGTTCAAAAGGTTCCTGCTGTCGAGGAGGGGCAACTTGCTCCCGGACTGAGGGCGACTGTCCAGAGTATGTTCCGCTGAGGCGCCCCTTCAGGGGCGCGGGGAACTGCGCGACCAGCCCCAAACAACCCGCACCCACCCACCGTGCCAAGCCCCTAACGGCGCAGGGACTTCCCAAAGCCGGAGGCAAGCGGCATCCGCAACCCCAACGGAGGCGGAGCCGCAAACGCATCCTCCACAGGCCGGGAAAACCCCCGCCCGAACAACGCCCCCATCACAAAGTCCTCGGCAAGCGCGAGAACTTCCTCCCGATGCTGGGACAGCCCATGCCCGTCGGAGTGCACCTCGAACCGGCAGATGTCCCGGTTCGCCTTCTTCGCGCGCGCCGCGAGCCGGAAGGACAACTCCGGGTCACTGCGCGTGTCCATCGTGCCGTGCGCGATCAGAACCCGCCGCCCGCCGAGCTGCTTCACCGGTTCCGGCGACACCGCGACATCGTCCTCGGGCAGCCAAGGTGACAGCGCCAGCACGGAGTTGACGGCCGTGTGCCCGGCGGCGTGCAGCGCCGCCCGGCCGCCCATGTCCACCCCGGCGAGGCACACCGGCACGTCTCCGTAGCGGCGCACGACCTCGTCGGCGGCCCAGGAGGCGTCGTGCGCCAGATGCGCCTCGCTGCCGTTCCAGCCGCGAAATCTGTAGTGCACCACGTGCGTGACCAGGCCGTCCGTACGTCCCGCGCGCGTGAGGCGGCGCCCCAGCGCGCGTACGGAGGCGGTCGCCAGCATCGGTGACGGTCTGCGGCCGGAGGTCTCCTCGCCGCCCGGCAGCAGCAGCACCACACCGCTCACCGCCGTCGGTTCCGTGCCGAGCGCCCGCCCCAGCCGGGCCCTGCGAACCGGCGTCGCTTGCTGTGCCATGACAGAACATTGTCAGAAGGAAGGGTGTACGCCACCCGTCCGCAGGGTCACCGTTGCGTATCGACGGATCTGCCGAAGAAGAGTTCTACGCGCGTAGGAGATATGGTTCGAAGATGACGAGCCAGCACCAGCACACTCCCGGTGCGGACCAGATCCGCCGGGCCCCCAAGGTCCTGCTGCACGACCACCTCGACGGGGGCCTGCGCCCCGGCACGATCGTCGACCTCGCCCGCGAGACCGGGTACAAGAACCTCCCCGAGACCGATCCCGAAAAGCTCGGCATCTGGTTCCGGGAGGCCGCCGACTCCGGTTCCCTGGAGCGGTACCTGGAGACCTTCGCGCACACCTGTGCCGTCATGCAGACGCGCGAGGCGCTGGTGCGGGTCGCCGCCGAGTGCGCCCAGGACCTCGCCGAGGACGGCGTCGTCTACGCCGAGGTCCGGTACGCGCCCGAGCAGCACCTCGAAGCCGGGCTCACTCTCGAAGAGGTCGTCGAGGCCGTCAACGAGGGCTTCCGGGAAGGCGAGCAGCGCGCCCGCGAGAGCGGCCACCGGATCCGCGTCGGCGCCCTCCTGACCGCCATGCGGCATGCCGCGCGCGCCCTGGAGATCGCCGAACTCGCCAACCGCTACCGCGACGTGGGCGTCGTCGGCTTCGATATCGCGGGCGCCGAGGCCGGCTACCCGCCCACCCGTCACCTGGACGCCTTCGAGTATCTGAAGCGGGAGAACAACCACTTCACGATCCACGCGGGCGAGGCCTTCGGGCTGCCTTCCATCTGGCAGGCCCTCCAGTGGTGCGGCGCCGACCGGCTCGGTCACGGCGTGCGCATCATCGACGACATCCACGTCGGCGGCGACGGCTCCGTGAAGCTCGGCCGCCTCGCCTCGTACGTACGCGACAAGCGCATCCCGCTGGAGCTGTGCCCCAGTTCCAACCTCCAGACGGGCGCCGCCGACTCGTATGCCGAGCACCCCATCGGGCTGCTGCGGCGGCTGCATTTCCGGGCGACCGTGAACACCGACAACCGGCTGATGTCCGGCACCAGCATGAGCCGGGAATTCGAGCACCTTGTCGACGCTTTCGGCTATTCGCTCGACGACATGCAGTGGTTCACGGTCAATGCGATGAAGTCGGCGTTCATTCCTTTCGATGAACGGCTGGCGATGATCAATGACGTGATCAAGCCCGGTTATGCGGAGCTGAAGGCCGAATGGCTGTTCCAGTAGGCCCCTTTGACCTGCGGTTCTGTGGTCGAGCAGGATTGATCGTTTTGTAGGGAAAGCGGCCGGACGTATATCGATTCGGCCGCTTTTCGATGTTTGCCGGGCGCGCTCCCACGTGATTACGGTTTTGGAACGCTCGAATCCCGTCACAGCGCAAGGACGAAGATGAAGCAGTCTGCTGCCAAGACCCTCGGTGTCGCCGCTCTCGGTGCCGCCTTCGCCGCCGCCGGCGCGGGTGCCGCCAACGCGGCCCCGGCCGTGCCCGACGCTGCCGAGACCGTGGGTACCGTCACCTCGATGCTGCCGGTGGGCGAAGCCACCAAGACGCTGCCCGGCGGTGGCGCAGAGTCGCTTGCCCCGGGCCAGGAGGCGCTCGCAGGCGGCCTGAGCGCCCCCCAGGCGGCCGCCGACCGCGCCCTCACCCAGAACCCGGCCCTGCCCACCAAGCGCCTGACCGGCAGCGTGCCCGGCGGGCTGATCGGTGGCGTGCCGCTCCAGGGGGCGGCCACGAAGGGGTTGCCCGTGAAGGGGCTTCCTCTGGGCTGAGCACCGTACGCACCGATGGGGCGCCTCCTCGATTCGGGGGCGCCCCATCGGCGTATGTGCGTGCGGGTGCGTGGATCACCAGGCCGTACGAGCCGCCTTGCCCTCCGAGGGGAACAGGACCCACAGCGCTATGTAGAGCAGGAACTGCGGGCCGGGCAGCAGGCAGGACACCAGGAAGATCACGCGCATCGTGGTCGCGGACGTGCCGAAGCGCCGTGCCAGCGCAGCGCACACTCCGCCGATCATCCGGTCGTTGGTGGGGCGGGCAAGGCGGTTCATCACGGCTCCTTCGTGTTGTTCGGCTCACTCGCCGAGCGTCGGTCCGAGGCCTCCCTTCCGGCTGCCTCATCTGCCTTCCACGCTACGAACACGAAGGGGGCAAAGCGTCGCTCTACGGGGCGATCCCGACCCTGGGAATCGTCGGGGTCCGACCCTGAGCCGCTTCCTCCCGATGGAGGGCGGCGTGGCGGCGCGTCTCGTCCCGGCGGCGCAGCACGGCGCGCACGGCGGGGACGACCGCCATATGGGCGAGGGCCACTCCCACGGTGTTGAGGAGCAGCGAGTCGACGTCCACGACCTGGCCGGGGATCCCGGTCTGCAGGAGTTCGATGCCCATGGAGAGCAGGGCGCCCGCGGCCACCGTACGGAGCAGGGACAGCAGCGGGGAGGCGGCCAGTCTGCCGCCGGCCATGGGCAGCAGTACGCCGATCGGAGCGAGCAGCAGCAGCCCCTTGCCGATGTTGCGGGCCGCCGCCTCGGGGCCGAGGGCCAGATCGGCTCTGATGCTCGCGAACGGACGCAGGTTCGCGGCGCTCACCCACGGCACGTCCAGGGGACGCAGCGTGAGCCAGGCGACGAGCGCGAGATGTGCGACGAGAAGAACACCTCCCGCCGCACGGATGCGGATCGCGGCGCTGCCGCCGTTTGAGCCTTGACGCTGCACGACCCCCAAGACGCGGCCTTCGGCAGGATCGGTTCCGTGTGTCGCGAGAGCTTGGGTCACACGGGTGAGGCGTGCGCCACAAGCCCCGCCCCCGTCAGGCCCCGCTGCGGACTCGGGGACGGCCTCAGGGCCGGCCGACCTCCGTCGACGGCGGGGTCTCGGTGCCCGGCCGGGAGCGGACCTCCGCCGTGCACTCGTAGCGGCGCGCGGGGTCCGTACCGGGGCCGCCGAGGGTGACCGCGCCGCCGTCGGAGGCGGCGGCCGAGGCGCTGAACGTGCAGATGATCTGGGCCAGCGCGTACGACGTCAGGGCGGCGGGCTCGGTGCTCAGCCGGAGCGTGTCCTCCGGGTCGTCCGGGCGCGGCCCGCCGACCGTCAGGCTTTCCTGCACGTCCGTCGTGTAGCCCGCCTGCCGCTCGGTCTCCGACGGCTGCGCGGTGAGCTCGTCCAGGAGCGCCTGCGCGGCCTGTACACGGTCCGTCTCCGTCGTTCCGTCGCTGATGCGTACGGTCCGGTCGACCCGCACCAGCTGCGAGGAACAGAGCAGGAACACCTGGACGAGGATCCCGCCCGAGGACTGCGTACCAAGGCCGGGGCCTGTCGCCGTGCAGGACAGCCGCGACGGCGCGGGCCCGAATTCGGTCGGCACCTCGGTCGGCCTTATCCCGCACCCGGCCAGCGTCACGGCGAGCAACGGCACGGCGAGGAGGGCGGTACGCAGCCGACGTACGCCCCATGAGCTGCGTACGGTCATCGTGTCTCCCCCTTGGAACCGTCGCCCTCACGGGACCTGCCGTCTCTCTCCCGGTTCTCGCGGTCCTCCTGGTCCCTCAGGGCGGAGGCGTCGCGGGGCAGCCGCAGGGTGAACACCGCTCCCGACTTGGGAGAGTTCGCGGCGGTGAGCTCGCCGCCGTGGATGTGCGCGTTCTCCAGGGCGATGGACAGGCCCAGGCCGCTGCCCTCGGAGCGCGGGCGGGAGGCGCTCGCCTTGTAGAAGCGGTCGAAGACGTGCGGGAGGACCTCCTCGGGGATGCCGGGGCCGTGGTCGCGCACCTCGATGAGCACGTCGTCCCCCTCCTCGCGCACGGACACGCGCACCGGAGAGCCGCCGTGTTTGAGCGCGTTGCCGATGAGGTTCGCCAGGATCACGTCCAGGCGGCGCGGGTCCAGGCGGGCGTGGATGCCGCGCTCGGCGTCCAGGTCCACCGCGTCCAGCCAGGCGCGCGCGTCGATGCACGCCGTGATCTGGTCGGCGAGATCGACGTCGTCCAGGACGAGCCGGGCCGTGCCCGCGTCGAAGCGGGTGACCTCCATCAGATTCTCCACGAGGTCGTTCAGGCGCCGCGTCTCGCTGACCACGAGCCGTACGGCGGGCTCGATCATCGGGTCGACGCTGCCGGTCTCCGCGTCGAGCTCCTCCTCCAGGACCTCGGTCACGGCCGTGATCGCGGTCAGCGGCGTGCGCAGCTCGTGCGACATGTCCGCCACGAAGCGGCGGGACGCCTCCTCGCGCGCGCTCATGTCCGCGACCCGCTTCTCCAGCGACTCCGCCGTGCGGTTGAACGTCCGTGACAGATCCGCGAGTTCGTCCGTGCCCGACACCCGCAGCCGGGTGTCCAGCTTGCCCTCGCCGAGCCGCCGGGCCGCCGTGCCCAGGCGGTGCACCGGTTTGAGCACGGTCGTCGCTGCCGCCTGCGCGAGCAGCGCCGAGCCGATCAGCGCGAGCCCGGTCGCGATGCCCAGCGACCAGGCCAGCGAGTTGAGGTCCTTGGCCTCCGGCTCAAGGGACTTGAGCATGTAGCCGGTCGGCCCGCCGCCGATCACCTTCGCGCCGCCCACGAGATACGGATTGCCGCCGTCGACGATCCGCTGCCAGTACAGGTGGTACGGGTACTTGTTGCTCGAGGTGAGGTCCTGCTCCCTGTTCACCGCCTTCTGGAGGGACTTCGGCACATCCTCCAGAGAGAAGTCGTCCAGGTCGGAGTTGCCGACGACGGTCCGGCCCGCCTCGTTCTCGGCGATCAGCAGCACACTGAACCCCTGAGGGCTGTTCGCCATCTGGCGTGCGACGTTTTCCAGGTCGTCCTGCGTCGGATGCACCGCCAGCGTGCTCGCACGGCTCTGCATCTCCTGCTGGAAGTCGCGCAGCACCGCGTCCTGCGTACGGGTCAGCACGGCCTCACGGTTGAGCCAGTACGCGATTCCCGACGCCGACACCGCCGCGGTGAGCGCGACGAGCCCGAACACCACGACCAGGCGCAGCCGCAGACTCGTGAAACGCAGACCCGCCAGTATCTTCTTGCGTGCCGCGGCCCAGCCGCGGAGGGTGCCCTGCGGGTTTGTCACTGAGGAGTGTCCAGCCGGTAGCCCACGCCGCGCACCGTACGGATCAGCGTCGGCGAGGACGGCACGTCCTCCACCTTCGCGCGCAGCCGCTGCACACAGGCGTCGACGAGCCGTGAGTCACCGAGGTAGTCGTGCTCCCACACCAGACGCAGCAGCTGCTGGCGGGACAGCGCCTGCCCGGGGCGGCGGCTGAGCTCCAGGAGCAACCGCAGCTCGGTGGGCGTCAGTTGCAGATCCTCGCCGTTCTTGGTGACCGTCATCGCCGCACGGTCGATCACCAGGCTGCCGAACGTCGCCGAGTCGTTGGCCTCACGCTCGCCGCGCCGCAGCACGGCCCTGATACGGGCGTCGAGCACCCGCCCCTGCACCGGCTTGACGACATAGTCGTCGGCCCCGGACTCCAGCCCGACCACGACGTCGATGTCGTCGCTGCGGGCAGTGAGCAGGATGATCGGCAGCTGGTCCGTGCGCCGGATGCGCCGGCACACCTCGAACCCGTCGATGCCGGGCAGCATCACATCCAGCACGATCAGATCCGGCCGCTGCTCGCGCAGCAGCTTCAGACCGTCCTCGCCGGTGGCAGCGGTGGACACACGGTGCCCCTGGCGCGTCAGCGACAGCTCCAGGGCCGTTCGGATGGCGTCGTCGTCCTCGATCAGCAACAGGGAAGGCACGGACGTCATTCTGTCCCATGACATGGCGCCGTATCGACTCCTGGAGCGCTCCCACACATCTCACCCATACGAGTGGTCATCCGAGATACCGAATGAGTAGCCGTACGACGCTTCTCTGTGATCAACCTGTGCCGCTCCTTGGCCCAACCCCTGTTGCACGCCTGTGACAGTCGGCTGACACCGTCATGAAGTCGCGTAGGCAAGCTTTTCGGCACAGGCAAGGAAGCACCGCAGAGAAGCACCGCACAGCAGGACAGAGAACCGGAACTCCACGACGGGGGGCGCGAGATGAACACGCTGCACAGCACCAGCACTAGCGCGGTCGCAGTTGTCACGCGTCTCCACGACGTCACGCGGAACAGCGAGAAGTCCGGGGCCGATGGGGGTCCCTCCCACGCGAGCGTATTCGAGCGTGGGGGAGGGCGGGGGTGCGCTCGCGGCACCGGGCGTCAGCACACCGGGTCGTACATGACGGTGGTTGACGCACATCTGGTGGGGCCCGCGGCGGCAGCCGCTGTGGGTAGCGCCGGGGAAACGCACGGGGGATCTGCGTACGGGGAGGGCTCGGGGGAGCGTCGCTCGGTGTCGGAGGCGGAGTTCACCGCCTACGTCCAGGAGCGCCGCGCCTCCCTGTACGCCACCGCCTACCACCTGACCGGTGACCGTTTCGAGGCCGAGGACCTGCTGCAGAGCGCGCTGTTCTCGACGTACAAGGCCTGGGACCGGATCAGCGACAAGGCCGCGGTCGGGGGCTACCTCCGCCGCACCATGACCAACCTGCACATCAGCGCGTGGCGCCGCCGCAAGCTGAACGAGTACCCGACCGAGGAACTGCCGGAGACGGCCGGCGACACGGACGCGATGCGCGGCACCGAGCTGCGCGCCGTCCTGTGGCAGGCGCTCGCCCGGCTGCCCGAACTCCAGCGCACCATGCTGGTCCTGCGCTACTACGAGGGCCGCACGGACCCGGAGATCGCGGAGATCCTCGACATCAGTGTCGGCACGGTGAAGTCCAGCATCTGGCGGTCGCTCCGCCGGCTGCGCGAGGACGAGGTCCTCAGCTTCGGCCGTGACGAGGAGGAGTCCTTCGGGGAGCTTGTCGCCTGACAGGCCCGCCCGAGGGCAACGGGGGAAAGAAAGTACGGGGGAACACGGGGGCTGTTCGTCACGCTGGGGGGAGGCGGCGGACAGGGCAACGGGGGAGCAGTACAGGGG
>NZ_JAAKZY010000207.1 GCF_011045015.1 Streptomyces scabichelini
GCCCACCCGCGCACCGCCTTCCGCTCCCCCGAGCACTCCCCCAGCCAACGATCAAGGAAGGGTACTCCGTGGGCGGTCGGCGGTGCAGCCGGATGGACAGGTCGTTTCTCAACCTCCTTCTTCCACTTGCCCGTTCTCGTCGGCAAGGGCGGGCGGAGTGAGCGGATTCATAGCGGTGACGTCGCGCGGGGTGAGGGAGAAGCCCTGCCAGTGGACCGGCATCGGCTGCTGGTCCTCGTCCCGGGCGACATGGTGGAAGCCGATGTTCACCCAGGCCACCGGGTGGGTGAGGTTCTGTCCGTTGACCCACTTGTCGACGGACTTGCCGCCTCCGGCACCGCAGTTGAGCAGGTTGTGGCTGGCGAACTGCTCGCACTTCTTGTACTGGGTGAAGTAGACGTCGTGCTTGGTGTAGCTGCGGCCCGGGTACTTGGACGTGGCGCCCGGGACGAACTCGTACGAACGGGCGTGTTCGTCCTTGTTCTTGCCGGTCGTGCTGACGACTCGCCACCAGCGCATGTTCTTGGCGTCGCCCGCGAGTTCCTTGGTGATCTTCGTGCGCGTGGTCTTGTTGCGCGGGGCCTCGCCGCCGGCGGCGGGCGGGCTGACCACGGAGTCGTACTGCTCGACCTTGTTCTTGGAGTTGCCGTCGAGGCCGAAGTTGAGCCGCCAGAAAACGTTGTGGCTGTGGCTGGTGGCGTAGTCCTTGGCGCCCTTGCCGATCGGCCAGCCGCGGCCGTCGCCCGCGTCGTAGTCGCCGGGCGAGAGGCTGCCGGTGGCGCCGACGTTCATGTTGATCTGGCCGTCGTCCTGGAAACGCCACTCGGTGATGTACTCGTACCAGCCGACCTGGTTGACGGTGTAGACGAGCAGGTCCTTGCCCTGCTGCTGGAAGACCTTGTTCGCGCTGTCGCCCTGCATGCGGTAGGCGTGGCCGCGGGACCGGGTGGTGGTGCACAGGCCCTTGACGTTCGGGTGCTCCGGGTCCCAGGCGTCCGGGACCTTGACGGTCTTGATGGTGCCGCCGGGGCACTCTCCGGGGGCCATGTTCATCAGGCCCTGTCCGAAGCCGGCGCCCGTGAGGTCGTCGTACTCGACCGAGCCGTCGTCGTAGGGGACATGGATCTGGGCGAGCTTCGCGCTGGTCAGGACGCGTATCGGACTGGCCTCGCCCTTGGGCTGGTACGAGACGTTCTCCAGGACGAGCCCGGCCTCGCTCTCGTAGCGCCAGCACATCGTCCACTTGGTGCCGGCGGCCAGTGTCTGCTCGATCTTGTACGCCGCGCTGCAGTCGGCGGCCGCCGCGGGGGCGGCCTTCGGCTTGGCCGCGGGTTCGGCGGCGGCCGGTCCCGCGGCCGTCGTCGCGCCGACGGTCAGGGCGGCCACCGAGAGGCCCACCGCGGTCCGGCTGCGGGCACGGCTGATTCTGTTCACGCGCATGGAGAGATGACTTCCTTAAAGAAGAGCGTGAGTTGGAAAAGTGGACGGAGGCGGCTCAGCCGACCTTGGCGACCTTGCGGGCGCTGAGATCGATCACCAGGTCACGGCTGTCGATCCAGGGCCCGTTCTTCGCCTTCACGAACAGACGCAGGCAGCGGTGCTCACCGCAGTCGGCGAGCGCTGCGGGCGTCCCGGGATTCGCCCGGAAGACCATGCTGTTGAGAAGGAGCTGGTCGGGCGTGGTCAGTTCGTTGCCGGTGGCGTCCTTGAAGTCCGCCTTCAGGCCGGCGCCGAGCGGGTCGGCGATCAGGAGCTTCGCGGCCTCGACGGTCTCGTCACGGCTGAGGGGCGGCTGGACACCCTGCTGGGTGTCCGTCGCCTCGACCTTGCCGGTGTCGAGGTTGACGGTCTTGGTGACGAGCGAGTCGTCCTTGTAGTCGTAGAACGACACCTCGGCGCGCCGCGGCGCGTCGGGGTCGTCCAGTTCGCTCGTCTCGGGGTCGGCGAGGTCGACTGTGATCGGCTCCGGGCCCCCGTCCCCCTCCACGTTCTCGCTGGAGCGCCGCAGCTGCTGGTCCAGGGCGAGCTGCTCGACGCGCTTGGTCTCGTCGTCGGTCAGCGGGTCGCGCCCCTTGCCCTCGTCGCCCTCGGCCGGGGCCTGCTCGACGACGCCCGGCTGCACGGCGGCCTGCCCCTGCTCCTGGCCCCCCTGTCCCGCCTCCTGGGCGCTCTGGCCGGCTCCCGTGCCACTGCCCGAGTCGTCGGCCCCCGCCGAGCCCGGCAGCGTGACGGCGACCATCACAGCGGTCCCGGCGACCGCTATGCCCGCCCCCGCCACCACCTTGCCCAGATGGCGGTGCACTATCTTGCGCACATTTCCCCCTACTCCCCTGTATTCCTAGGAGTCCCTTGAGCCCCACTGGTGTCGGCACTCATACCGTGTATGCACTGGTCGCTCGGTAAGAGGGACGTAAGTCATAGGTGGTTCCATCACTTTCGGGGAGACTCGGGCCGGAGTCGCCCCAAGCGACGTCGCACAACTGGAAGAGTCGTATCCATGCAGGTCTGGCCTGGACAGGCGTACCCACTCGGTGCCACGTATGACGGCGCCGGCACCAACTTCGCGGTCTTCTCGGAGGCCGCCGACCGAATCGAGCTGTGTCTGCTCCATGACGATGGTTCGGAGACGGCGATAGAGCTGCGGGAGTCGGACGCGTTCGTGCGGCACGCGTACCTGCCCGGCGTCATGCCCGGGCAGCGGTACGGCTTCCGTGTGCACGGTCCGTACGCGCCCGAGCGCGGGCAGCGCTGCAATTCCGCGAAGCTCCTGCTCGATCCGTACGCGCGTGCCATCAGCGGCAGCATCGACTGGGGCGAGGAGGTGTACGGCTATCACTTCGGGTCGCCGAACAAGCGCAACGATCTTGACTCGGCACCCCACATGATGTCCTCGGTGGTGGTCAACCCGTACTTCGACTGGGGCGACGACCGGCTCCCCCGCACGGAGTACCACGAGACAATGATCTACGAGGCCCATGTGAAGGGCCTCACCATGCGCCATCCGGCGCTGCCGGAGGAGCTGCGCGGCACGTACGCGGCGCTGGCGCATCCGGCGATCATCGAGCACCTGACGGAGCTGGGTGTGACGGCGCTGGAGCTGATGCCGGTCCACCAGTTCGTGAACGACCACCGTCTGGTGGACATGGGCCTGAACAACTACTGGGGCTACAACACGATCGGTTTCTTCGCCCCGCACAATGCGTACGCCTCCTGGGGCGACCGCGGACAGCAGGTCCTGGAGTTCAAGTCGGCCGTACGGGCGCTGCACGAGGCGGGCATCGAGGTCATCCTGGATGTCGTCTACAACCACACGGCGGAGGGCAACCACCTGGGGCCGACGCTGTCCTTCAGGGGCCTCGACAACGCCTCGTACTACCGGCTGACGGACGATCCCCGCTACTACATGGACACCACGGGGACGGGCAACTCCCTGCTGATGCGCTCCCCGCACGTGCTCCAGCTGATCATGGACTCGCTGCGCTACTGGGTCACCGAGATGCACGTCGACGGGTTCCGCTTCGACCTCGCGGCCACGCTGGCCCGGCAGTTCCACGAGGTGGACCGGCTGTCGTCGTTCTTCGACCTGGTGCAGCAGGACCCGGTGGTCTCCCAGGTGAAGCTGATCGCCGAACCGTGGGACGTCGGCGAGGGCGGCTACCAGGTGGGCAATTTCCCGCCGCTGTGGACGGAGTGGAACGGCAAGTACCGCGACACCGTACGGGACCTGTGGCGGGGCGAGCCGCGCACGCTCGCGGAGTTCGCGTCCCGGCTGACCGGCTCCTCCGACCTCTACCAGGACGACGGCCGGCGGCCGCTCGCCTCGATCAACTTCGTGACCTGCCACGACGGCTTCACGCTGCACGACATGGTGTCGTACAACGAGAAGCACAACGCGGCGAACGGCGAGGACAACCGCGACGGCGAGAGCCACAACCGGTCCTGGAACTGCGGGGTCGAGGGCGAGACCGACGACCCGGAGGTCCTGGAGCTGCGGGCGCGGCAGATGCGGAACTTCATCGCGACGCTGATGCTCTCCCAGGGCGTGCCGATGCTCAGCCACGGCGACGAGTTCGCGCGCACGCAGGGCGGCAACAACAACGCGTACTGCCAGGACAACGAGCTGGCCTGGGTGCCCTGGCCCGAGGATCCCGAGGCCGCCGAGAACGCCGCCGAGCTGCTCGCGTTCACGCGCGCGATGGTGTGGCTGCGCCGTGACCACCCGGTCTTCCGGCGGCGCCGGTTCTTCCACGGGCGGCCCGTGCAGGGCACCCACGACGAGCTGTCGGACATCGCCTGGTTCACCCCGGCGGGCAAGGAGATGACCCAGCGCGACTGGAACTCCACGCAGGCGCGGGCGCTGTCCGTCTTCCTCAACGGCAACGCGATCTCCGAGCCGGGCCCGCGCGGGGAGCGCATCAGCGACGACTCGTTCCTGCTGATGTTCAACGCCTCGCCCAAGACCATGGAGTTCGTGGTGCCGGTCGACCACGGGCGGCAGTGGCAGGTGGTCGTCGACACGTCGCGGTCGGAGGGGATGCCGCCGGCGACGGGGGCGAAGGTCCAGGCGGGCGACCGGCTGACGCTGGTGGACCGGAGCGTGATGGTGTTGCAGCGACCCGCGTGATGTCGCAGCCCCGCGCCCCTGAAGGAGGCCGCAGGCCTTCCTTCAGGGGCGCGGGGCTGTATCAATTTGCGGCTCCGCCGCGTGGGCGCGACCAGCCACAGCCGACCCGCAGCGTCAAAACTGCCCCTCCCAACGGAGCGCCAGCGTGTCTATGACACGAAAGGCTCCCCTGCGGGTACGTAGGTGCCATGACACCTGAGCGCCACGAACAGGCTCCGACCGCCACGTACCGGCTTCAGCTGCAGCCGGAGTTCCCGTTCGGGGCCGCCGCGGCGGCTGTGCCGTATCTGGCTTCGATCGGCGTCTCGCATCTGCATCTGTCGCCGGTGCTGGAGGCCGTGCCGGGGTCGCTGCACGGCTACGACGTGGTGGACCACGCGCGCGTGCGGGACGAGCTGGGCGGCGAGGAGGGCCTGCGGTCCCTGTCGCGCACCGCGCGGGAGCACGGCCTGGGGCTCGTGGTGGACATCGTGCCGAACCACATGGCGATGGTCCCGCGCCACAACCGCCCCCTGTGGGAGGTGCTGCGCGAGGGTCCGGGCTCGCCGTACGCGCGCTGGTTCGACATCGACTGGCAGGCCCAGGACGGCCGGGTGCTGCTGCCGGTGCTCGGCGGGCGGCTCGGTGCGGAGATCGGCTCCCTGGAGGTCGACGGCGACGTGCTGCGCTATCACGAACATGCGTTCCCCTTGCGCGCCGGCACCGAGGACCTGCCGCTGCCTCAGCTCCTGGACGCGCAGTGGTACCGCCTGGGCTGGTGGCGGCTGGCCCGTACCGATCTCAACTACCGGCGTTTCTTCAGCATTTCGGAGCTGATCGGGGTACGGGTGGAGGACCCGGAGGTGTTCGAGGCCACCCACGCGAAGACCCTTCAGCTGCTGCACGACGGCGTGGTCGACGGGCTGCGGATCGACCACCCGGACGGCCTCGCGGACCCGGACGCGTACCTCCAGCGGCTCCACGAGGCGACGGGCGGACGCTGGACGGTGGTCGAGAAGATCCTCGCGGAGAGCGAACCGCTGCCCGCCGCGTGGCCGGTCGCGGGCACCACCGGCTACGACGCGCTGCGGCACATCGACGGCCTGTTCACGGACCCGGCGGGCGCGGGGGAACTCCTCGGCCAGTACCGGCGGTTCGCGTACCCGCAGGCCGACCGTGGCGGCGTCTGGGAGGCGACCGTGCGGCGGGCCGCGTACAAGGTGGTCCATCACGAGCTCGCCACCGAGATCGACCGCCTCATCCGCGAGGCCGACCGCCTGTGCCGCACCTCCCCGGACCCCGAGCTGCGCGACCACGCCCCCTGGGCCCTGGGCACCGCGCTGCGCGAACTCCTCGTACGACTCGAGGTCTACCGGCCGTATGCCTCCTCGGACGCCGCGTCGGTCGTCACCGAGGAGGCCGCGCACGAGGCCCGGCAGGCCTTCACGGTGCCCGAGGAGTCCCATGCGGTGGACGTCGTACGGGACCTGGTGCTCGGCCGGATGGGTGACGGGCCCGAGTACGAGGGGTTCCGGGCCCGGTTCGCGCAGACCGCGTCGGCGCTGCGGGCCAAGTCGGTGGAGGACACGGCGTTCTACCGGTATGTGCCCGTCCTGTCGGTGAACGAGGTGGGCGGCGAGCCCGGGGTGCCCACCGTGTCCCCGGAGGACTTCCACGCGTACTGCGCGCGCGTGCAGCGCGACTGGCCCGCCACCGGCACCGTACTGTCCACGCACGACACCAAGCGCAGCGCCGATGTGCGGGCGGCGATCTCCGTGCTCACCCAGTGCCCGCTGCGCTGGGCCGATCTGCTGGCCGAGGTGACCGGGCAGATGGCGGTCGACGGGGTGGGCGCACCGGATCCCCAGGTGGCGTGGGCCGCGTGGCAGACGACGATCGGCCTCGGGCCCGCGGCCGAGGACCGGCTTCAGGGCGCCTTGTTGAAGCACGTCCGGGAGGCCGGTCTGTTCACCTCGTGGACCGAGCAGGATCCCGCGTACGAGGCCTCTGTGGCCGCGTTCCTCAGGGCGGGGCCGTGCGGGGCGCCCGGACGGCGCGCGGCCGAGTTCAGGGTCTCCCTGGAGCCGCATGTGCGGGCGAACGCCCTCGGGGCGGCCCTGGTCCATCTGACGATGCCGGGCGTGCCGGACGTCTATCAGGGTACGGAGGTCGAATACCGGGCGCTCGTGGACCCGGACAACCGGCGGACGGTCCACTTCCCGCCGAAGGACTCGGGTGATCTGTCCACGGAGAAGGCCGCGCTCACCACGACCGCGCTGCGACTGCGCAGGGAGCGCCCCACCGTGTTCGGCGAGTCGGCGGCGTACGCCCCGCTCGACGCGGAGGGCCCGGCCGCCGCGCACTGCGTGGCATTCGTACGCTCCGCAGAGGTGATCACCGCCGTCACACGGCTGTCGCTGCGCCTGGAGGAGGCGGGCGGCTGGCGCGACACACTGCTGCCGCTGCCCGCCGGACGGTGGGCCGATCTGCTCACCCCGGGAAGGGAGTTCACGGGGCACGCGCGCGTGGAGGTGCTTTTCGAGCGGTTGCCGGTGGTGCTCCTGGAACGGGTGGGCGATGCCGAAGGCTCGCGTGCCTGACCTCCGCGCTGTCCGAGCGCCCGCACGCCGTCGGTCACCTCCTTGACAGTTCACGCAGTACGTGGAGTACTGCGGATTGCGACGCCGGGCAGTAGGGCCCAAGACGGGGGTGAGTCTCCTGCCGGAACCGCGCTACCCCAATGTGACCGAACTCGTCGCGTCCGCCCGGGCGCTGGCGGCTCATCGGCCCGGTCTGTGCTCCCTCGATCAAGTCGGCGTCTCGCGCGCGGGGCGGCCCCTGCACCTGCTGTCCCTGGGGCATGCCGAGCGTGCCGTGCTGGTCGTCGCGGGTGCGCACGCCAATGAACCCACCGGCGGTTCCACCTTGTTGTCGCTGGCCGAGCGGGTCCTGTACGAGCGGCAGTTGAGGGCCGGCACGTCCTGGCACTTCCTGCTCTGCGCGGACCCGGACGGGGCCAGCCTCCATGAGACGCCCGCGCCGCGGAACCTGCTCGACTACCACCTGGGCTTCTTCCGCCCGGCGGGGCCCGAGCAGCCGGAGTGGTCGCCGTCCGTGCTGCCGCCCGACCGGCTGCCGCCCGAGACGCGGGCCCTCATCGGGGTCATCGACGAGCTCCGCCCCTACCTCCAGGCGACCCTCCACGGGACCGATCTGGGCGGCAGCTGGGTGCAGTTGACGAAGGACGTCCCGGGTCTTGCGGAGCCGTTCGCCAAGTCCGCGGCGGAGCTGCACATTCCGGTCGAGACGGGAGCCTCGGACGCCGCGGGCTGGCCGACATCGGGGCCCGGTGTGCATGTGATGCCCGCGCCCGGCTCGGACGCGCCGTACCCGAGCATTCCGGACGACGCCCGGCACAGCACCTGGTACCACGCCCACCGGTACGGCGGCCTGACCGCGGTCGTCGAGGTGCCGATGTGGGCCAGCGACCTGGTGGACGACCCCGCGCCGCATCCCGCCCCGGCCGCGGCGATGCGACGCCTGGCGCGACGGCTCCTGCGCGACTCGCTCCAGGTGGAGGGTGTCCTCGCCGATGCGCTGCCACGCCTTTCAGGGCCCGACGGGCCGCTGTTGCGTGCCACGAAGTGGGCCCTGGAGCTGGTGCCGGGGCTGGCGTGCGACTGGATCCAGCGGCCTCCTCCGGACACGACGATGGCGTACGTCGGAAGTGTGGACGCGTTCGGCCGCCGGCTTCCGCTGCGGGCCGCCGCGATGCTCCTGCGGGTCCTCCAGGAGGCCGACGACCGGGCGGTCCCGCCCCTGGAACGCCTCGTCGCCTCCTGGAGCGAGGCCTTCGCCGAACGGTTCCGTGCGCGCTGGGTGCCGCTGGAGCACCAGGTCGAGCATCAGAGCCGCACGGTGGTGGCGGCGGCGCGGCATGCACGGGACCGGGCGTGAGCGCTCCGCTGGGAGAACGGTTATGAACCTGCGGGTCGGTGGGGGCTGGTCGCGCAGTTCCCCGCGCCCCTAGGAGGCCTGCGGCCTCCTAGGGGCGCGGTACTGCCAGCTCACTCGAACGGCACCTCGGCTCTGGCTGGGGGAGCGCCGACCGGGCTTGCGTCGGGGCGTGACACGGGGGGTCGGCGGCCCGTCAGTTCGAAGGCGTGGAGGACCACCCGCGCCTGGTACTCGACCTGCCGCGCGACCGGGATCCAGCGCGCCTGGTGCCCATGGTGGTAGTCCACGCACCATTCGTCGATGAGCCGGTCGAGGTCCGGCAGCGCGCCGGACGGGTCGCGCCCGGAGCACGTCACGAGCTGGTGCAACAGGCCCGCCGTACGCAGCGCTATCCGCCGCGCGGAGATACGCAGGGCCGTCAGGCGTGCGGTGTCGAGCGGCGGCAGTGGATGCGTACCGCCGTCGGCGTCCGTGTCGGGGTCCCAGGAGTCGGCGAGGCCGGGGCAGACCAGTAAATAGTCGTCGACCGGCGCGAGGAGAGAGGCCGTGTCCGCTGCCGCGCCGAGGCCGGGGCGGATCCGCGTCAGCAGCTCCTCCAGAAGCCGTGTGTCGCGGCGCAGCGTGCGGCTCACGCCCCGGAGCACCCCGTCGGGGTCGGCGGGCGGCGAGGCGTCCTCCACGGCCTGTACGCCCCACATGGGCGCCTCGACGACCGCGGTCACCGTGCCGTACCGGTGCGGGTGGAACCAGGTGGACTCGACGGCCGCCTCCGTGATGGCGGCGGCCAGGTCCGCGCGCCGCGGGGGCGGGATGCGGTAGACGGCGGGGCCCAGGGTCGGCCAGTACAGCGTGTCGTACGGCCCGAGTTCGAGCGGGATGCCCAGGCGGGCGGCGGTGTGGGCGAGGCGGGGCGCGAGGCCCGGCAGTTCGCGGGTCAGCTCGACGAAGCCGCCGCCCACGTCGACGCCGTGCAGGGAGGCCTGGAAGACGGGCCGCAGTTCGTCCTGGAGGTCGAGCAGGACGCGGGTCTCCGGCAGGGCGGCGCCCTCCGCGCCGTCGGGCAGCCACTCGGGCTGCTCCAGGAAGCCGGGGCGGAAGAAGTGCCGGAAGTAGTGGCCGAGGGTGTACGGGCCCGACAGCCAGCCCTCGTTGCGGCGCGCGCCGTCCGGGTCGAGGCACAGCAGCAGGTTCCAGGTCGCGTCGGCGCCTTCGCACAGCCGGGGGTCGGCCAGCGCCCGTTCGGCGAGCCGCAGGGCGGTGGCGCCGCCCACGGGCTCGTTGGCGTGCGGGCCCGCGACGACGAGGACCTGACGGCTGCCGTGTCCGACGGACAGCAGCCACAGTGGAAGCCCGGCGCGTGACGTGCCCACCCTGCGCAGCCGGGCGTTCTTCGGGCTGCGCTCGACGAGCGCGGCAGCCCGGACGCGCAGCTCGTCCACGGACGGGTAGCGGAGGAGTTGCGGCAGGGTCTTACCTCCGCTGCGAGTGGCCGTCGGTTCACTTGGTGTGCATGGTGTACGCACAGTGAGTCACGACTGCGCGGGTACGTCAACACCGCCGCGCAAGTGGGATATTCGGCCGTCATGGGCCACTTTCCGGAGGCGCCGATTCCGCCGGCCGGCTTGGAGTGTTCAGGCAGTTTGGAGTGTTCAGGCCGAGGCGAGCCGGAACGACATCCGTCCGAAGCTGACCTGATCGCCGTCCTTGACCACTGCGGCGCTGATCACGCGCCGGCCGTTGACGGACGTGCCGTTGGTCGAGCCGAGGTCGCGCAGCACCCACATGCCGCCCTGGCGGGTGAGTTCGGCGTGCACGCGGGACACCGTCTCGTGGCTGAGCCTGAGCCCGCTGGCCGGGTCGCGGCCGATGCGCAGCGGGTACGGACTGTCGGGGCGGGGCAGCAGCAGCTTGGGGAGCCGCTCGGCCTGCCAGGCCCTGCGCAGCCGTACGGTGAAGCCGGAAACCGCCTCCACGGCGCCGAACACCAGCCGCGACCACCGGCTCTCGGTGCGCAGGTCCGCGGTGAGCGCGGCGAGTTCGTCGGGCGTGCGGGCGGCGAGCGCGAGCTCCATCCGGAGGACGAACGTGTGGTGCGAGAGCCTTCCCCGGGCGACGCCCTCCTGGAGCACACTCAATGCTCTGTCCCGCTCGGCGTCCGACAGCCGCGCGGGGTAGGTGTGGAACTCGAAAGACGACGTCACGCTGGTGATTGTCGGTCAGCGGGGCCAAGGTGTCCAGAAAAACAAGAACTTGAGACACCTCTGGTTCGGTACTGCGACCGACGCCGGGGTCAATCCTTCGTTCGAGGGGATTCAGCGGCGCATTGATCTCGTGTGACGCACCATGGGACCGGCGAGATCACGGTGAGCAGACGAGGGAGAACCGTCCGTGCAGTTCGAGGTGTGGGCACCACAGGCCGACCGTATGACGCTCCACTGCGCGGGCAGCACGCAGTCACTGGAGCACGATCAGGACCGCGCGGGGTGGTGGACGGGTGAGGCGGAGGCCGAGGACGGGACGCGGTACGGGTTCGCGGTGGACGACGGCCCGGTGCTGCCCGACCCGCGCTCGCGGCGGCAGCCCGACGGGCCCGACGGGCTCAGCGCGGTCGTCGACCACGACCGGTACGCGTGGCGCGCCGAGTGGGCCGGGCGCGGGCTGCCGGGCGCGGTGCTGTACGAGCTGCACGTGGGGACGTACACGCGCGAGGGCACCCTGGACGCGGCGGCCGAGCGTCTCGGGCACCTCGCGGAACTGGGGATCACCCACGTCGAGTTGATGCCGCTGTGCCCGTTCCCGGGGCGGCACGGCTGGGGCTACGAGGGCGTCTCGCTGTGGGCGGTGCACGAGCCGTACGGCGGCCCTGAGGCGCTGAAGCGTTTCGTCGACCGGGCGCACGAGCTCGGGCTCGGTGTCGTCCTGGACGTCGTGCACAACCACTTCGGCCCGTCCGGCAATCATCTGCCCGCGTTCGGCCCCTACTTGACAGACGCGCATCACACGCCCTGGGGCGCGGCCGTCAACCTGGACGCGCCCGGCTCGGACGAGGTGCGCGCGTATCTGCTGGGCAGCGCCCTGGCGTGGCTGCGCGACTACCGGCTCGACGGACTGCGTCTGGACGCCGTGCACGCGCTGCGCGACACGCGCGCGTGTCACTTCCTGGAGGAGCTGTCGGCCGCCGTGGACACGCTCTCCGGGGAACTGGACCGGCCGCTCTTCCTCGTCGCCGAGTCCGACCTGGGCGACCCGCGGCTGATCACGCCCCGCAGGGAGAACGGGCTCGGGCTGCACGCGCAGTGGAACGACGACTTCCATCACGCGCTGCACACCACGCTGACCGGTGAGACGCAGGGCTACTACGAGGACTTCGCCCGGGCCCCGCTCGCGGCCCTCGCGAAGACGCTGACGGGCGGCTTCTTCCACGACGGCACGTACTCCAGCTTCCGTGGCCGCCGTCATGGCCGCCCCCTGGACCGTACGCGGGTCTCCGCGCACCGTCTCCTCGGCTACGCGCAGACCCACGACCAGGTCGGCAACCGCGCCCAGGGCGACCGGCTCTCCGCCTCCCTCTCCCCCGGCCTGCTGGCCTGCGGGGCGGCGCTGACGCTCACCGGGCCGTTCACGCCGATGCTGTTCATGGGTGAGGAGTGGGCCGCGGGCACGCCCTGGCAGTTCTTCACCGACCACACGGACCCGGAGCTGGCGGAGGCCGTACGGCGGGGCAGGCGGCGGGAATTCGCGGCGCACGGCTGGGCCGAGGAAGACGTCCCCGATCCCCAGGACCCGGCGACCCGCGACCGCTCCTGCCTCGACTGGTCCGAGCCGGAGAACGAGCCCCACGCGCGCGTGCTCGCCTGGTACCGGGAACTCATCGCCCTCCGGCACGACCAGGCAGACCTCACCGACCCCGACCTCGCGGACGTCAAGGTCGCCTACGACGAGGAGGGCCGCTGGCTCGCGTTCCGCCGGGGTGACGTCCGGGTGGCCGTGAACCTCGGCAAGGAGACCGCGCCGATCCCTCTCGGCACGGCTCGCGTGCGCATGCTGGCGGCTTGGGAGCCGGTCGAAGTGCCGGGCGCGGACGGCCTGTTGAGCCTGCCGGGCGAGTCGTGTGTGGTGCTGACGCAGGAGTGATCAGTCGTCGTCGCGCAGTTCCGTGACCCGTTCGAGGAGGATCGCCTCCCAGGAACGGTCCAGCTGGGAGCGCAGCGGGGGCAGAGGGCCGCTGCCGCGGCCCTGGAGGCGGTCGGCGAGGCGGATCAGGGCGTCGCAGCGGGCCAGCCACAGGCCGCGCAGGCAGGGGCGGGCACCGTACCCGGCGAGGGTCGCCGCGCGGACGGCCGCCGGGGCGCCGACGGCGAGCGCGAGACCGGCGATGTCCTCGGCGGGGTCGCCGACCACCGCGTCGGCCCAGCCGAGAACGCCGCGTACGCGCCCGTCGGCGCTCACCACGAGGTGCCCGCCCCCGAGGTCGTGGTGGACGAGGACGGCGCCCTGGGGCTGCGCGGCGAGCTGGACGGCGGCGGGCGCGGTGAGCTGCTGGAGCCGCGCGGCGTCGAACTCGTCGGCCTCGGCGAGCTGTTCGGCGGCGCGCGCGGCGGCGGCCCGCAGCGCCTCAAGGGACCGGGGCGCGACACGGGGCACACCGAGCATCTCGGCCTGGCGTACGGGCACCTCGCGCAGGCCGGTGAGCAGCCCGGCCAGGTCGGCCTCACCGACGGCGGAGACGTCGTGCCGCTCGGCGGAGCCACCGGAGCCGCCCGGGACGCGGCTGTCGAGCGTGTAGGTGAGGCCGACGGCCCACTCACCGTGCGCGATGCTCACCGGGACGCCGACCGGGATGTGCGGGCGCACCAGGTCGCGCAGCCGCAGTTCGCGTCGCTGGCGCGCGGAGGCCTCGCGGTCCGGGGCGAGGCGCAGCACATGACGCGTGCCGACGAACCAGGTGGAAGCCTCGCCGCCCTCGCCGACGGGCCGGATGTCGGAGCTGCCGCCGTCCGGGAGCAGGGAGCGGACGAGGCGTCGCACGGTGTCCGCGGTGGGTGTCGCTGCCTGGGTCATGGTCGCGCCGTTGCCGTTCGGGGTCCTCGGTCTCCTTCAGGGGCGGTCAGTGGACGATGGCCATCTCTCGGGCGGTGTTGTTGAGGCGGCGTCCGCCGTCCTCGGTGACCGTCACGATGTCCTCGATACGCACTCCGAAACGGCCCGGGAGATAAATGCCGGGCTCTACGGAGAAGCACATCCCGGGCACGAGAGGCTGCTTCTCGCCTTCCACCATGTAGGGCGGTTCGTGGGTGGTGACTCCGATGCCGTGCCCGGTGCGGTGGATGAAGCGGTCCCCGTACCCGGCCTCGGTGATGTACGCGCGGGCCACCCGGTCGACGTCCTCGCAGGCGATGCCGGGTTTCACCGCCCGGAACGCCGCCTCCTGGGCCTCCCGGACGACGTCGTGCACCCGCTGCTCGGTGACGCTCGGCTCACCGACGTGCACCGTACGGGAGGTGTCGGAGCCGTAGCCGTGCTTCAGGCCGCCGAAGTCGAGGACGACCATGTCGCCGTGCTCGATGACGCGCTCGCCCGCCTCGTGGTGCGGATTCGCGCCGTTCGGGCCCGAGCCGACGACCGTGAAGTCCACCTGGGAGTGCCCGGACCGGCGCAGCAGCTCGGCCAGATCCGCGGCGACGTCCCTCTCGCGGCGGCCCGCGAAGGGAACGTTCAGGATCTCCTCGTACGTCTCGTCCGCGGCTGCGCCGGCCGCCGCCAGGCGTTCCAGTTCGGCGGCGTCCTTGACGGCGCGCAGCATCGGCAGGCCCTCGCTGAGCGAGGCGTAAGAGGTGCCGGGCAGCTCCCGCTGGAGGCCCAGCAGGTGCATCGCCCACGTGTTGTCGCTGATGCCGAAGCGGCCCGAGGCGTCGAGGAGGGGGGCGGTCGCCGCGTACGGGTCCTTGCCGTCGGTCCAGTCGCGCAGCGTCAGCGCGGGCGCTCCCGTGGCCTTCGCGGCGTCCGGGGCCTCCAGGGTGGGCACGACGAGAACGGGTTCCGGGTCGTCCCCGGCGGCGAGCACCAGCAGTGTGAGCCGCTCGGTGTCGGCGGGCGGTGCGTAGCCGGTGAGCCACACCAGGTCGGGGCCGGGCGCGACCAGCACCCCGGCGAGTCCCGCGTCGGCGGCCGCCCGCGCGGCGCGCCGCATACGAGCCCGGTAGTCGTCGGCGGTGAAGGGCGCGGGCGTGGCGGTCATCCGGGCCTCCGTAGGTCAAATGGGTCTACGGTCAGCCATCCTGCCCGGACAGCGGGGGCGACGCGAGCCAGTGAGCACCCCTTTCCCGGGTGTGACCGGTTCCCGCAAGGGGCGCCCGGTGGCGGTATCAGCTCTCCAGCGCGAGGCGTGCGCCCAGGAGCAGCAGCACGCCACCGGAGACCTGCTCGAGCCGGCGCCGCACCCCGGCCCGGGACAGCACCGCCTTCATCCGGCCGACGAACCACACGTACGTGCTGTAGTAGCCGACCTCGAAGACCGCCCAGAGCGCGGCGAGCCCCACCATGGTGGGCAGATGCGGCGCTCCCTCGGGCACGAACTGCGGGAGGAAGGACATCGCGAAGATCGCCGCCTTGGGGTTGGCGAGATTCAGCAGCAGCCCACCCCGGTAGGAGGACCAGCCGCTCTTCTCGACGGCTTCCTCTGCGCCCGGATCCGCCGCGCCCTTCGCGTGCCGTGCCTGCCACAGCGTCTGCACACCGAAGACGACGAGGACGACGGCACCGACGATGCGCATCACGTCGTACGCCACTTCGGAGGCGGCCAGCAGCGCGGTCAACCCGAACGCCGCGAGGATCCCCCAGACGAAGACGCCGGTCTCGTTGCCCAGCACTGTCAGGAACCCGGAGCGTCTGCTGCGTATCGACTGCTTGATGATCAGCACCGTGCTCGGTCCGGGCGAGGCGGCGATCAGCAGGCAGGCGCCGAGGAAGGCGAGCAGGGTACTCAACATGGGGCCATCGTCGTCCGCGGACGGGTGGGCGGCCAGTGCTTTCCGGGCTTTCCGGGTGACCGACGGCGGCGGCTCACGGCGGCGGCTCGCTCCGGCACCCGATTGTTCGGGTGCCGGAGCGAGCCTTTGTACTCAAGCCGCGCGCGCTCAGGCCGTGTGACCTTCGTGGGTCAGCGTCTTTGGCGGGCGTCTTTGGCGGGCGTACACCGTGATGTTGATGGTCCGACAGCCCCGCTTCACCGTCGGCCGCGAGTCCTCGGAACCCCCTTGTGGCAGCCGCGTCTACGCGCAGAGACTACGGGGGTTCACGTGTTCCCCCCTCCTCCTCTTCCCTCCTCCTCCGGAGCTTCGATGAACCACCCCAGACCGCAACGTCCACCGTTCTCGCGCCGTGCCGCGCTCACCGGTCTCGCCGGTCTCGCCGGAGCGGCGCTGGCCGGCACGACGGCGTCCGGCGCGACCGCGTACGGCGGCCCCGCGAGCGCGTCCCGACGAGCCGTCCGTTTCGCCACGTTCAACGCCTCGCTGAACCGTGGCACTCAGGGCGCCCTCGTCACGGACCTGTCCACGCCGGACAACCAGCAGGCGCGGAACGCCGCCGAGACCATCCAGCGCGTCGACCCGGACGTCCTCCTGATCAACGAGTTCGATTACGACGCGACCGGGGCCGCCGTCCGCCTGTTCCTGAGCAACTACCTGGCCGTCGGCCAGAACGGTGCGAAGCCGGTCCGCTACCCGTACCGCTTCACCGCTCCCGTGAACACGGGCGTGGCCTCCGGGGTGGACTTCGACGGCAAGAACGGCGCCGTCACCACGCCTGGTTCCGACGCGTACGGGCAGGACGCGTTCGGGTACGGCTTCTTCCCGGGGCAGTACGGCATGGTCGTCCTCTCCAAGTACCCGATCGACGTCCGCGCGGCCCGTACCTTCCAGCGCTTCCTGTGGAAGGACATGCCTGGCAACGTCATGCCGCCGGGGTACTACAGCGCGGCGGCCCAGGCGGTCTTCCGGCTCTCCTCCAAGAGCCACTGGGACCTGCCGATCCGCCTCGGCCACGGCCGGTCCTCCACCGTCCATTTCCTCGTCTCGCATCCCACTCCGCCCACCTTCGACGGGCCTGAGGACCGCAACGGCCGTCGCAACCACGACGAGATCCGGCTCTGGGCCGACTACATCGGTGGTCGCCGGCGCGGCGCGTACCTGTACGACGACAAGGGCGTACGGGGCGGGCTGCGGCCCGGGGCACGATTCGTGATCGCGGGCGACCTGAACGCCGACCCGTACGACGGCGACAGTTACGACCACGCGGTCCGCCAGCTCCTGGACCACAAGGCGGTCAATCTGCCCGCCACGCCGCCGTCTGCCCGCGGTGGTGTCGAGGCGGCCCGCCTCCAGGGTGGCGCGAACGTCTCCCACGTCGGCGACCCCGCCTACGACACGGCCGACTTCAACGACGCCGCGCCCGGCAATCTGCGCGTGGACCACGTCATTCCGTCGCACGGTCTTGTCCCCGTCGCGAACGGCGTCTTCTGGCCGACGTCGGATGATCCGCTGTATCGGCTGGTCGGCAACGGCACGAGTGTTCCGACGTCGGATCACCGGTTGGTGTGGCAGGACGTACGCCTGGGCTGAGGCCGGGGGGTGTTTCGCCCCCGCCGCCCCTACCCTTCCCGTCCTCTGGGGC
>NZ_JAAKZY010000208.1 GCF_011045015.1 Streptomyces scabichelini
CCCCCGAAGGCGCCCCACCCGCCGGAGGGCAACAGGGGGTAAACCCCCCTGAACATCGGGCGGTTGGCAGGATATGGCGGGCGCGCGTGGGCGGCAAAGATCGTGTGCATGACGAAGACCAAGCGAAACGCAGCCCTGATCGTCGTCTCCGCCGCCGTCGTCGGCCTCACCGCACCGATCACGGCGTCGGCCTCGACCTCCGCTCCTCCCAAGGCGCTCGACTGGACGAAGTGCGAGGGCAGCGGGCTCGACCCGCGGCAGGAGTGCGCGACCGTCGAAGTTCCGATGGACTACGCCGATCCTGACGGCAAGAAGATCGGCATCGCCGTCTCCCGCATCCCCAGCGAGAAGCCGGAGGCACGCCGCGGCGTGCTGCTGCTGATCCCCGGCGGTCCCGGCGGCAGCAGCCTCGGCAATCCTTCTGACAAGGGGCAGAAGCTGCCGCAGGACGTGCGGGACAGGTTCGACCTGATCGGTTTCGACCCCCGCGGGGTCGGCCGTTCCGCCCCGGTCAGCTGCGGCGCGGAACACGGCGACCTCGCCCTCTCGAAGCTGCGGCCCTGGCCCGCCCCCGACGGCTCCGTCACGGAGAACATGGTCAACGCCCAGCGACTCTCGGACGCCTGCGCCCGCAACGGCGGCGAGCTGATGCGGCACATCAGCACCGCCAACGAGGCCCGCGACATCGACCGCATCCGGGCCGCGCTCGGCGAACGCAAGCTCTCGGCGTGGGGTGTCTCGTACGGGACGTACGTCGGCGCCGTCTACAGCCAGCTGTTCCCGCACCGCACCGACCGCATCGTGCTGGACAGCAACGACAACCCCGACCCCGTAGGGGTGCAGCGTGCCTGGCTCGCCGCGTACGAGAACGGCGTGGAGGACAACTTCCCCGAGTTCGCCAAGTGGGCGTCGGCGCCCGGCAATCCGGACCGGGTGGCCAGGACGGCGGCCGAGGTGCGGCCCCTGTTCCTGCGGCTCGCCGCCCGCCTCGATCGCGAGCCCATCCCCTGGCCGGGAGCCAACCCGGAGGAGCTGAACGGCAACGTCCTGCGCCAGACCATGCTGGACACCTTCGCCGACCCCGACGACTACCCCACCCTGGCCAAGTTGATCCTGGCCGCGCGGAAGGGGACGGTACCGCCCGCGCCTCCGGCGCCGTCCGACTCGGTCCAGCAGAACGTCACCGCGGTCTCGGCCGCCACCATCTGCAACGACGCCGCGTGGCCCAAGTCGACCGCCGTATATCAGAAAGGCGTCGACGAAAGCCGTGCCAAGTACCCGCTGACCGCGGGGATGCCGAGGAACGCGATGGTCTGCGCCGCCTGGCCGTACGAGCCGAAGGAGGCGCCGGTACGCATCACCGGCCGCGGCCCCTCCAACATCCTGCTCGTCCAGAACGAGCGGGACGTCGCCACGCCGCTGAGCGGCGCCCTGAAGCTCCGTAGCGCCTTCGGCAAGCGCGCCACGATGGTGACCGTGAACTCCACCGGCCACAAGGCCTACCTGGCCAACGGCAACGAGTGCGGCGACCGGACGGTCTCCCACTTCCTGGCGACGGGGGAGAGGCCGGGGCGGGACGTCTACTGCGACTGACGTCTGGGGCTGATGGGTGGGCCCGACGGATGGGGCTGACGTCTGTGGCTGGGGCTAGGGCTAGGGCTGTGGCTGGGGCGGGCTCGTCAGATGACCTTGGCGGAGCGGAGGGCGTCGATGTCCGCCGCGCTGTGGCCCAGTTCGGCCAGGATCCGTTCGGTGTGCTCGCCGACGGCGGGGACGGGGTCCATACGGGGAGCGGTGCCGGCCAGGTCCACCGGCGGCAGGAGCGCCGGCACCGCACCGCCACCGGGAATCCGTACGTCGCGCCAGCGGTCCCGTGCGCTGAGCACGGGATGGGCGAGGAACTCCTCGACGTCATTGACCCCGGCGTTCGCGATACCCGCCTCGTCCAGCAGTTTCTCCACCTCGCGGCTGTCCGACCGGCCGAACCGCTCGGCCACGATGGCGTTGAGCTCGTCCCGGTGGGAGACCCGGTCGGACCCGGTCGCGAACCGCGGATCGTCGACGAGCTCCGGACGCTCCAGGAAGCGCTCGCACAACGCCACCCACTCGCGCTCGTTCTGGATCGAGAACAGCACGTCCTTGCCATCGGCCGCGGTGAACGCGCCGTATGGGGCGATGGTGGCGTGCTGTGTGCCGATCCGTGGCGGCTGGGCTCCGCCGTGGCGGGTGTAGTAGGCGGGCTGGCTCATCCACTCGGCCAGCGCCTCGAAGAGGGACACCTCCACCGCGCGGGCGACCCCGGTGGTCGCCCGCGTGTAGAGGGCGGTGAGGACCCCCGAGTACGCGTACATCCCCGCGGCGATATCGGCGACCGACACCCCCGCGCGGGCCGCTCCGTACTCGTTCCCGGTCAGCGAGACAAGCCCGGTCTGGCACTGCACAAGCAGGTCGTACGCCTTGCGTCCGGCCCACGGCCCGCTGGTCCCGTAGCCGGATATGGAGCAGGGGATGAGCGACGGGTGCCGCTCGGCCAGTTCCTCCGCGCCGAGTCCCAGCCGGGTGGCGGCGCCGGGGGCGAGATTCTGCATGAACACATCGGCTCCGCCGAGGAGTTGCTCCAGGATCGCCCGCCCTCGGACCGACTTCAGGTCCAGCGTCAGGGACTCCTTGGACCGGTTGAGCCAGACGAAATAGCTTGACTCGCCGTCGACGGTGGTGTCGTACCGCCGCGCGAAGTCCCCCTCCCCCGGCCGCTCCACCTTGATGACCCGCGCCCCGAGATCGGCCAGCTGGCGGGTGGCGAAGGGGGCTGCCACGGCCTGCTCGACGCTGACGACGGTGACGCCGGCGAGGGGTGGTTGTCGGGGGTGCTGGGTCACGGGGGGATGCCCTCCTGATGTCCTTTGTCCTGCCGCTTACATCCTGCGGTACATCCTGCGGCTTACATCCTGCGACAAGTGGCGTTCGATCCGACAGGTCCGGGACACCTCTCACAGCCGTGACCAGGCATTTCTTCGGTCGCGAGTGGCTCAAATCGGCCACATGTGCGACACGCCCGTCTACCAGTCGGCGTCCCGTGTGCCCGGGAGCAGGTCGCGCAACGCCTGGCGTTGCCGGGGGCCGAGTGTGCGGGCGACGGCGTCGGTGACGGCGTCCGCCAGTGGGGCCGAGGCCTCGCTCAGCAACCGCCGTGCCTTCTCGGTGAGCGTCACCTCGATGCCGCGTTTGTCGCCGCAGACCGACTGCCGGGAGATCAGCCCGGCGTGCTGGAGACAGGCGACCTGATAGGTCAGCCGCGTCTTCGGGCGGCCCAGAAGCTCCGCGATCCTTGTCATCCGCAGGCCGGCTCCGGGCTGGTCGGCCAGCAGACACAGCACGAGGAACTCGTCGTGCGAGACCCCGAGCGCGTCCTTGACGCGAGCACGCAGCTGTTGCTCGATCGCCCCGGCCGCGGCCAGCAGGTGCATCCAGGCCCGCAACTCGTCCGGCAACAGACCGTCCTCGCCCGATGGGTCGCGGTCGCGTTTTTGGACCACTCGCGTCCCCCCTGCCCGTCAGGAGAATCCTCATGTCTGTCGCAGTCGAAACCGGCCTCTGGCAGCTCGACCCCGCCCGCTCCACCGTCGCCTTCCGGCACAAGACGATGTGGGGCATGGTCACCGTGAAGGGCACGTTCACCGGAGCCACCGGTGACGGCGAAGTCCGTCCCGACGGCTCCGCCAGCGGCACGGTGACCCTCGACGCCGCATCCCTGGACACCAAGCACGCCAAGCGCGACAAGCATCTGCGCTCCGCCGACTTCTTCGACACGGACCGGCACCCGGCCATCACCTTCGCCGTACGCAGCGCCGTCCCGGGTACGGACGACACCGTCGAGGTCTCCGGTCAACTGACCGTCCGCGGCATCAGCCGCCCCCAGTCCACCACCGCGCGCGTCACCGACTCGACAGCCGACGCGATCACTCTGACCGCGGAACTGACCGTCGACCGGGCCGAGTTCGGCATGAGCTGGGACCAGCTGGGCATGCTGCGCGGCCTGGCCACCGTCACGACCACCCTTCGCTTCGCCCGCGTGACGGCGTGACCGGGAGGCAGGCCGAAAATAGGAAACTGGTGCCCTGCGTTTGACGATGGCGTGCCCTGGGGCTGGACTGGATTCACGGTGCTGCTGCCGAACTCCGTTCTAAGGGGAGCAGCGATGACAACCATGGAAACTTTCAATCTTCTGCAGCCCTATCGGATCGCCGAGGAGACATTCGTCATTCCGTGGGCCCTGGAAGCCCCGCCGGTCGGCCACTTCCCGATGAATTCGATGGTGATCCGGGGAGCCGAGCCGGTGCTCGTGGACACCGGGGCACCGGCGGTACGGGCACAGTGGCTGGAGGCCGCATGGTCCGTGGTGGATCCGTTGGACGTGCGGTGGATCTTCCTCACTCACGACGACCGTGACCATGCCGGCAACCTCCTGGCGGTTCTCGCCGAATGCCCGAACGCGACACTGCTGACGACCTGGTTTTCCATCGGGCGCATGGCCGAGGAATGGGAGACGCCGGTCAACCGGTGCCGTTTCATGATCGACGGCGATACGATCGATGTGGGTGACCGAACGCTGGTTGCCAAACGGCCGCCGTTGTACGACAACCCCACAACGCGCGCCCTTTTCGACTCGAAGACCAATGTCCTGTGGGCGGTGGACACCTTCGCGACGAACGTGCCTGCTCCCATACCTGAAATCGCCGACCTCTCCGCGGAGGAATTTCGCGACGGGCAATTCTTCGGCGGGCGTCTGGTCTCGCCCTGGGTCGCTTTGCTGGACGGCCAGAAGTTCGGGGCAGTGGTGGACTACTTCCAGGGGCTGGACCCCGAGGTCATCGCCGGCTGTCACACGCCGGTGCTTCGCCGGCCACAGATCGCGGAGGCGTTCGACCTTCTCCGGCGGCTGCCTGAGATTCCGCCATGGACAGAGTTCACGCAGGCCGACCTCGACCAGTGGATGGCGCTCGCCGAGGGGTCGGTCCCGCCGGAGCAGCCGCGACCGTCGGCCACGTGACGCAGGGGCAACCCGAGGGTCAAGGAGGCCCTGTTCCGGAAGGGTTCGAAGTGGCAGGTGGGTCCTACGGCGGGGAGACTGACCAGTGTGAACCTCGTGGAGCGGGAGTGGGTTCTTGCCAAGCTGGCCGGCCATCTGGGGCAGGCCGATCGGGGCGACGGCCGCTTGGTGCTGCTGCGGGGCGAGGCCGGAATCGGTAAGAGCGCGGTGGTCCGTCGCTTCTGTGAGCAGGTCGATGCCGAGACGCGGGTGCTGGTCGGCAGCTGCGATCCGTTGAGTACACCGCCCCCACTGGGCCCGCTGATGGACATCGCCTCCGGCTTGGGCACGGTGGTGAAGGAGGCACTGGAGGCAGCGCTCAGCGGGACCAGCGGCCCCAATGTGGTCTTCCGGGCGTTGTTGGACGAGCTCAGCGGCGGTCCTGTGACCCTCTTGGTCTTCGAGGATGTGCACTGGGCGGATGCGGCCACGCTGGATCTGCTGCGCTTTGTGGGCAGGCGGATCGGCGAGCTACCGGCGTTGGTGGTGGTCACCTACCGCGACGACGAGGTGGGGCCGCTGCACCCGCTGTCCGTTGTACTGGGCGACCTGGCCGGCTGCCCGGCGCTGGCCCGGTACGACCTGGAGCCGCTGAGTCGCTCCGCGGTCGCCCGGCTGGCGGTCCGGAGACCACACGATCCGGCTGCGCTGTACGCGATCACGGAGGGCAACCCGTTCTTCGTCACCGAGGTGCTGGCCGCCTCGGAACCCGGCATCCCCGTGACGGTGCGCGAGGCGGTGATCGGCCGGTTGGGCCGGCTGCCGGCGCACGCGCGCGATGTGGTGGAGGCCGCGGCCGTGGTCGGGACCAGCGCCCCGGTCGATCTGCTCGGCAGCATCGTGGCGAACGCCGAGACCGCGGTCGACGAGGTGCTCACCGCCGGCGTGCTGGAGGCCGAATCGACCCAGTTGGCGTTTCGGCACGAGCTGGCCAGGGCCGCGGTCCTGGACTCCATCCCGGCGATCCGTCGGCGACGGCTCCACGCGCTGGTTCTGAACGCGTTGCGGGCGCCCACCGACGGCTCGGCCCCGGACCTGTCCCGTCTGGCCTACCACGCGGATGAGGCGGGTGATGCGGAAGCAGTCCTGAAGTACGCGCCCGCCGCGGCGGCGCACGCGTCGAGGCTGACCGCCCACCGCGAGGCGGCAGCGCAGTTCGCCCGGGCGCTGCGCCACGCCGGTGCCGCCCCTCAGGCGCAGCGGGCGACGTTGCTGGAGGGGCACGCCTACGCCTCCTACATGACCGGTCTGGTCCCGGACGCTGTCGAGTCATGGGAGACGGCCGGGCGGCTTCGGCACGCGATGGGCGATCTGCTGCACGAGGGAGACGACCTGCGCTGGTGCTCGTACATGCTCTGGTTGCTCAGCCGGAACCGGGAGGCGCGAGAACGCGGAATCGAGGCGGTCCGGCTGCTGGGGCATGCTGGGCCGACGCCGGAGCTGGGACGGGCCTACGTCAATGTCGCCGAGCAGGCCGGCTTCGACTGCGACGTGGCGACGACGGCCGCCCACGCCGAGCGGGCCATCGAGGTGGGCCGGCACATCGGTGACGCGGGTCTGGTCTTGCGCGCGCGGTTCCACGCGGCGATTGCCACCGTGCTGAGTCAGGACCACGGGTGGGAGGAACTCGAGGAAGTCTGGCAGCAGGCCGCGGCGCGACAACTGGTCGAGCATGCCGGGATGTTCGGCCCGGTCATCTCGGCGGTCGCCATGGTCCACCGCGACTTCGATCGGGCGAGGGACTACGACCGGCGGGCCGTCGCCTTCTGTCGGCACTACGACCTCGATATGTTCCTCGACTACCTCCGCGGGGCCCGGGCGATGGGCCTGGTCCACCAGGGCGCGTGGGAGGAGGCCGCAGAGGAGGCCACGGCGGTGCTCCGCTTGCGGTCGCTGCCACCCGTGAGCCGAATTTTCCCCTTGCTCGCACTTGCCCTCGTCCGCGTCCGGCGGGGAGACCCTGAGGTCCGTCCACTGCTCGACGAGGCCGCGACCCTCGGCGAGCCGAGTGACCTGGTCCGGATGGGACCGGTATGGGAGGCCCGGGCCGAAGCGGCCTGGCTGGCAGGAGACGACGCGTCGGCGATCGCCGAGGCGAGCCGCGGGCTGCCTGCCGTCGGCCAGAGCTGCGATCCCTGGGCGGTCGGCGCCTGCGCCCGATGGATCCGATTGGCCGGCGGACGGCCGCCCCCCGGGCCGGCCGCGGGGCCGTTCGCGCTGGAGCTGTCCGGAGACTGGGCCGCCGCGGTCACGGCATGGCAGCGGCTCGGCTGCGCGTACGACGCGGCGCTGGCACAGCTCGCGGGTGACGCGGAGGCGGTGGCGAAGGCCGTGGCCACCTTTGATGCCCTCGGCGCCCGGGCCGCTGTCGTCCGTGGCCGGGTCCGGCTGAAGGAGTTGGGTGTCCGGCTGGGAACGCGCGGTCCGCGCACCATCGCGCGGGCCCACCAGTACGGCTTGACCGCCCGCGAGCAGGAGATCGTCGATCTGCTGAGGGAAGGGCTGTCCGGGCCCGACATCGCAGCCCGGCTGTTCATCACTCCCAAGACCGTCAGCCACCACGTCACCGCGATCTTGCAGAAGCTCGGAGTCCACAGCCGGGCCGAGGCGCTGCGCAAGCTCGGCTCCTAGTACTCCCAGCACTCGTATGTACTCGTAACCGGATCATGACGGTAAGTATCTGGGGTCATACCGGCCAAAACTGGGGTGGGCTGCCCGATGTTCCCGCCCTGGGGCGGCTTTAGCTTGAGGCCACAAGCGAGTCCCACGTGATCGGCAATGGACGTGGCCACGCCTCGGTATCCGGTCGAACGCCAGGATTGCCCGTTGAGGTGATCCATCTGATCACCGTCTTGCTCCCCCCACGCGTGTTCGCACTGAGGACCCACCTCATCCAGGAATCTGCATCATGGACACCATCGGACTCCGTATCCCCAGGACCGTAGAAAACACCGGCCGCCGGGCGGAGGCGTTCAGAGCCCGCCCGCCGGAGTGGAAGATCCATTGGATTCTGCGCATCGCCATCGCGTGCGAGTTCATCGGACACGGGGCCTTCGGAATCATGGGCAAGGAGGCCTGGCTCAGCTACTACGCCGTGTTCGGCATCCCCCCGTCAGCTGCCTGGGTACTGATGCCGCTGACCGGGATGGTCGACATCACGCTCGGGCTTCTCGTGCTGGTCCGCCCCACGCGTGCCCCCCTGGCGTACATGGCGTTCTGGGGCCTGTTCACCGCCGTGCTGCGCCCCCTGAGCGGCGAGTCGTGGTGGGAGGTCGTCGAACGCTCCTACAACTTCGGCATACCCCTCGTACTGCTCCTGCTCTGCGGCCTGGGCGCCTCCCGCGGTGAATGGCTCGAGAAGATCCGCACGATCCCCTACCTGACGCGGCAACGGGCGCGGTCGTTCGCCTGGGGCCTCCGGGTGATCATCGGCGCCTTCCTGATCGGACACGGCGGCTACGGAGTCTTCGACCACAAGCCGATCCTGACCGAGCAGTACGAGTCGATCGGCCTGACCTCCCTGGTGGACGACCCCAGCGTCGTGAGCAACGCCGTGGGCTGGTTCGAGATCGCGCTCGGCGTGCTCGTGCTGGCGGCCGTGCCCATGACCAGCGTGCTCCTCTTCGTGTGCGCCTGGAAGATCGCGACGGAGATGCTCTACGTGACGAGCGGAGCGCGCGGGGCGGGCTTCGAGGTCATAGAGCGGTCGAGCAGCTACGCCGCACCTCTCGCGCTGATCCTCGTCATGGCCGTTCTCGCGCGCACGGCACAACCGCGATCCGGCGACGAAGCGCCTGCGGGAAGCCATCCAGCTGTACGAGCTGTTGCCGGCCGGGGCTGAGCCCGCCGACACGACCCAGCAGGGTCAAGTGAGTCGGTGAGGTCGTTTCTCGGCTGCGGGTCGCTCAGGGTGCGACGGCCTTGCGGAGTGTGTGGAGGCACATGGTCAGGGCGGTGTGCTTGGGGGTTTTGTAGTCGCGGGCCTGTTCCCAGGCCGTGTAGAGGAGGGCCCACAGGACGTTCTGGATCCAGTGGGCGTCCGGTTCGGGATCGAGGGTGCCGTCCGCCTGGCCGCGTCGGATCACGCGCAGCAGTGTCTTGTCGGCGGGGGTCTCCTCGTCCCAGCCTGACCAGTTCCTGAACTGCGGCATGTCGAACAGCAGCATGAGGCGGTCGCCGAGTTCGAAGTACTCCTGGCAGAGCCGCTCCAGGGCCTTGGGGGCAGGGCCGTCGTCGAGCCGGGCCCGCTCGGCGGCCACCGCGACGCTGTCGAGGACGTCCGCGCCGATGGCGGCCAGCAGGTCGGACCGTTCGGGGAAGTAGCGGTGGACGGTGGTGCGCCCCACCCCGGCGGCCGCCGCGACGTCGGCGAGCGACGCGGCCTGGTCGGTGGACAGCAGTTTGACGGCGGCGTCCAGGATGGCGCGCCGTGTTCGCGCCCGCGTCCCGCTCTCGGTCACCGCGGTGCGGCCGTCACCCATGCGCACGTCACCCATGCACATACGGTAGCGCGTCATTCCGGACCGAAACTCGCTTGCCCTTAGTGGAACATCGGTGTTCCACTCGGTGGCATGACTGTTCCCAAAACCACCCGGCAGGACGCGGCCGCGCCACGGCTGCGCATCCTGTGGTCGTTCGCCCGGCCGCACCGAGCCGCACTGGTGCGGGCACTGCTGCTGGCCCTGGTGGGGTCGGCGCTCGGGCTGGCCACGCCGATGGTCACCAAGTGGGTGCTCGACGCGCTGGGCGAGTCGGCATCGCTGACCGGCCCTGTGGTGGCCCTGCTGGTGCTGCTCGTGCTCGGCGGCGCCGTCGGGTTCTGGCAGTGGTCCATGCTCGGCGCGCTGGGGGAGCGTGTGGTGCTGGAGGCCCGCGAGTCGATGGTGCGGCGTTTCCTGCGGGCCACCGTGCCCGCCGTCACCCGGCGCCCGACCGGCGAACTCGTCACCCGCGTCACCTCGGACACGGTGCTGCTGCGCGAGGCCGCCACCGGCTCGCTGGTCGGCCTGATCAACGGCACGATCATGCTGGTGGGGACCCTGGCCCTGATGGGCGTCCTCGATCCCGTACTGCTCGGCACCACCGTGGCGGCGGTGGCGGTGATCGGCGTGCTCTTCGCGTTCCTGATGCCCGGCATCGCCACGGCCCAGCAGCGCGCCCAGGAGCACATCGGACGGCTCGGCGGCGTGCTGGAGGGCACGCTGCGCGCCATCCGGACGGTGAAGGTGAGCCGCGCCGAGGACCGCACGGCCGAGCGGATCGTGGCCGACGCGCGCGCTTCGGCGGAGTACGGCGTCCGTGCGGTCCGCCGCGAGGCGCTGGCCTGGACGATCGCGTGGTCCGGCATCCAGCTGGCGATCATCGCGATCCTGGGCGTGGGAGCCTGGCGGGTCGGCGAGGGGCATCTGGAGGTGTCCAGCCTGATCGCCTTCCTGCTGTACGCGTTCGGCCTCATGGAACCCATCACCGAACTCAGCCAGAACCTCACCGCGCTCCAGGCCGGCATCGCCGCCGCGGAACGCATCCGGCAGACGGACGATCTGCAGACCGAGGGTCTGCAGACCGGGGATCTGCAGACCGGGGATCTGCAGGCGGACGACCTGCTGACCGAGGATCTGCAGTCCGGCGGTCTGCGGTCCGGTGATCCGCGGTCCGGCGGTCTGCAGTCCGGCGGTCTGCGGTCCGGTGATCCGCGGTCCGGCGGTCTGCGGTCCGGTGATCTGCGGTCCGGCGGTCTGCAGTCCGGCGGTCTGCGGTCCGGTGATCCGCGGTCCGGCGGTCTGCGGTCCGGTGATCTGCGGTCCGCGGATCCCCGGACCGACGACACCGCCCAGCCAGTGCCCAGGGCCGCCCCCGCCCCGGGCGCAGACGCAGACCCCCGCGACGACATCCCCGTACTGGAACTGCGGCAGGTCACCGCGGCCTACGGCCCCGACGCCGAGCCTGCCGTACGAGGCGTCGACCTGGCCGTCCCCCGGTACGGGCACACCGCGATCGTCGGCCCCTCGGGAGCCGGCAAGACGACCCTCTTCTCCCTCATCCTGCGCTTCCTCGAACCGACGGGCGGCGAACTGCTTCTGGACGGCCGCCCGTACCGCGACCACACCTACGACGACATCCGGGCGCGGCTGGCGTACGTGGAGCAGGACACCCCGATCGTGCCCGGAACCATCCGCGACAACCTGCTGCTCTCCCGCCCGGACGCGACGGACGAGGAACTGCGCCGGGTCCTGCACGACGTCCGGCTGGCCGAGAAGATCGACGCCCTCGGCGAAGGGCTGGACACGCCCCTGTCGTCCACGACCGTCTCGGGCGGGGAACGCCAGCGCATCGCACTGGCCCGCGCTCTGCTGCGTACCCCCGACGTGCTGCTCCTGGACGAGGCGACCGCCCAGCTCGACGGACTGACCGAGGCCGCCGTCCACGACTGCATACGCTCCCGCGCGGGCACGGGTGCCGTGGTCACGATCGCCCACCGGCTGTCGACGGTGATCGACGCGGACACCATCGTGGTGATGGAGGCGGGCCGCATCCGCACCCGGGGCAGCCATGAGGAGCTACTGGCGACGGACAGCCTGTACCGCGAGCTGGTGGAGGCCCTGCGCATCGCCGCGACCACCGCCCCGGCCGCACGGTGAGGCAGAGCCGGCCGGACATCAGGCCCCTGGGCCTACGAGGCCCCTGGGCCTACGTCACGCGCCCCTCCACGGAGGCCACGAGACGCCCGGCACTTCTCCTCGCCTCGTGGAGTTCCGCGAACAGCCGCTCCCACTGCGGGTGGACGACCTCAGGAGCGTACGAACGGGCTGTCACGGCGGCCGTCGCGCCCATGTCCGCGCGCAGGCCCTCGTCGGCCATGAGCTGGCGCATGGCTTCGGCCAGGGCGTCGACGTTCTCCGGCGGGACCAGGAGGCCGTCCTTGCCGTCGGTGATGACCTCGGCGGGACCCGTGGGGCAGTCGAAGCTCACCACGGGCAGTCCGTGCGTCATCGCCTCGATCATCACCATCGGCAGCCCCTCGAAGCGCGAACTGAGCACGTAGAACGACGCCTTGGCCAGCTCCTCGTCGAGTTCGTCGGTGGTGCCCATCAGCAGGACATGGTTGTAGAGGTGGTGTTCGTCGATGAGGGCGCGCAGTTCGTCGTGCCGTTCGCCGCTGCCGTAGATACGCAACTGCCAGTCCGGATGGTGTTCGACGGCCTGCTTGAAGGCGAGGATCAGCAGGTCGAAGCCCTTCTGCCGGAACAGGCGGCCTGCGGCCACGGCGATGGGGGCGGCGTATGTGGTGTGCCGCTGCCGGACCGCGTGGACGGCGTTGGGGATCCGTACGATCCGCGTCCCCGGCAGGATCCGCGCGTACTCCTGGCGGTCGGCGTCGGTGAGCACCGCGACGGCGTCGAAGCGCGGGTAGTGGCGGGCGATCGCCGCGCGTACGTCCGCTTTGTACACGCTCAGGTTCATGTGGTCCTGGGCGACGAGGACGACGTCGGACGGCGCGTACCGGGCCGCGAGGATGTTCAGGGCCGGGCGGGTCGACACGAGCACGCCGCCGTGCACGCCGCGCAGGTGGCGGACGAGAGCGTCCTCGACATACCGGGTGAAGTACTGGATGCCGAACTCGCCCCGCGGGATGTGCCGCGGCGGCCTGCGGGTCCGGCGGCGGGTGAGGAGACCGCGGCCGCGGCGGCGGTCGGCGCCGGCGCTGTCGCGTTCGTCGACGAGCACCGTGACGGGAATCCGCGGATCCAGGTGGAACCTCGGCCGGTCGCGTCGGCGCAGGACGCTGATCAGCTCCACGTCGTGGCCCGCCGCCCGCATGGAGTTGGCCTGGTTGAACACGGTCCGGATGGTGCCGCCGGTGCCGTACGCGTGCAGCAGCAGGTAGCGGATCCTCATGACGTGGACCGCGCCTTTGCTGTCATCCCCGCCTCTGCCGGTGTCCGCGCTTCGTCTGCCGCGCATTCGACGGAGAGGTTGTCCTTGACCGTGTAGTACGGCTTGACCAGCACCGCGTGCCCGCCGTCGAGGAGGGCGCGCTGGGCCGGGAAGACCAGCGTCCTCTTCTTGTCCTTCAGGTCGTCGAGATGCCGCCCGGCACGCAGCCGCACCTCGCCGTCGTCCGTGTCGGTGACGAGGTGGATGTCCCATTGGGACGGCTTGGACGGCTCGGATACGTCATCGCGCGCCAAGTCGGAGACGGGGAAGGACGCGTCGAAGCGGGTGCCGTCGAGCGTGGCCGGGTAGATGAGCCGCCGCTTCTTGTCCCCGCGCGGCACCAGCAGCAGCCGCCATCGTACGTCCGGGGGCGCGGACTCACCATGGAGGGCGCCCGTGATCCGGATCCGGCCGTCCCGGGTCCACACCTTGTCGATCTCTGCGTGAGCGGCCGAGGCCCCCGCCTCGGCCGGCGCTCCCGCCTCGGCCGCGCGACCGTCAAGGTAACCCCACGCCGCGCTGATCTCCCGCAACGGCTCCGGGATCTCGTCCCCGGTCGGCAGCTCCCGACCGCGCTGGACCCGGCCGCTGCGGATCTTCTCCTTCCAGTCGCCGAGCCCCTTCTGCAGATCCCGCAGCTCGTCCCCGGCCCTGGTGCCGTACTCCAGCATCTCCGGCTCGAAGTCGACGCCGAGGAAGGCGCAGATCCCCTTCAGCGCGGACTCCGGGTCGGCGGTCAGCTCCTCGTAGCGCACCGTGTGGCCGGGCAGCGCCCGGCGGGCCCGCTCGGTGGCCCGCATGTAGCGCAGGGCGTCCAGCGCGGCCTCCTCGGGGGTGCGCTTCTCCGGGTCCGCCTCGTACCAGGACCGGGCGATCGAGGCGGGGTGACGCAGCAGGAACAGGAAGCGGGCTTCGGGCCAGCAGGCGGCCAGGCGCTGGTACGCGAAGGCGTTGCTGGGCGTCTTCTCGACGATGAAGTCCTTGCCCGACTTGACCAGTTCGCGGTGTAACACACGGTCCCACAGCAGATGTTCGAGATCGCCGCGCTCCAAGCCGAGTACGCCCATGGACCGCTCGGCGAGCCGGGCGCTACATCGCACCTCGAGCCGGCGGACGTGCAGTTCGTGCGGCGCGTACAACCGTGAGTGGGCGCCGAGCAGCAGTCGCAGCAGCGTGGAGCCGGAGCGGACCGGGCAGACGACGAAGACCGGGCGGCGCACCAGCCGGTCGGCCTTCGGATCCTCGGGCGGACGGAAGGCGACCTGCGGCGACCTGGCCCTGCCCGCGGCGTCGTCCGCCGCGTGCGCCGTGCCGGTCGTACGCGCGCCCGCCGGTGCATCTGACCTGCCGACCCTGCGTACCTCGTACCCGACGGCGGAACCCATGCGCTTGTTCAGCTTCCGGAGGAGACCCATACCCCCGACGCTAGAAGCGGAATGGCACCGATTTCAACGGAAGTTCACCGGAGGGTACGGTCACCCGCCGGTCAACCCGTCCACCCGTCAACCCGTCACATCTGAGGCAAGGTCTCCCCCTGCACCGCCTGGATGTCCAGCGACACCTTCAGCGTCGCGCCGACCGCCGCGATGCCGGCCCGGACCACCTGGTTGTAGTTCATCGAGAAGTCCTCGCGGCGCAGCTCGGTCGTGGCGCGGAACGCCGCCCGCACCCCGCCCCAGGCGTCGGGACCCGTGCCCAGGTAGGCGAGGTCGAGGTCGACGGGGCGTACGACGCCGTGCAGGGTGAGTTCGCCGTGGACGGTCCAGCGGTCGGGTCCCGCGGGGCTGAGACCGGTCGAGTGGTACGTGATCTCCGGGCACCGTTCGGCATCCAGGAAGTCCGGCGACCGTAGGTGGTCGTCGCGCATGTCGTTGCCGGTGTCGACCGAGGCCGCGCGGATGACCGCCTCGACGCGGGACTTGCCGGCGTCCTCGGCGATGTCGATACGCCCGCCGAAGTCGGTGAAGCGGCCGTGCACGCTGGACAGGCCCAGATGCTGGGCCACCGCCTCCACGGAGGAGTGGACCGGGTCGATGGTCCACGGACCGGGTGGGGGCAGCTCGACCCCGGCCTGACGGCCGAGGACGACGTGGCCGAGTTCCGCGCGGCCGCTCGCCGTGACGAGCGCCGTCGACGCGGCGGGCGCGTACCCGACCGCGGTGACGATCGCCGTGTAGGAGCCGGGCTCGAGGTGGGAGTCGTCCCTGACGGCGCCCTCGGCGTCCGCCTCGGCGCGCAGGATCTGCGTGCCGGTCATGTCGGTCACCGTGACCACCGCGTGCGGCACGGCCCAGCCGTCCCGGGTGCGTACCCATGCGCTGAGTGCCATTCGCGTTTCTCTTCTCTTCCGTGCGAGTTGTTGCCGTTGGGCCCGGCCCCTAAGGAGGCCGCAGGCCTCTTAGGGGCGCGGGGAACTGCGCGACCAGCCCCCACCGGCCCGCAGGTTCAAAACCGCTCCTACAGCGGAGCGCCCTCGTGGGCGAGTTCGATGTCGTGGTCGTCGACCCCGCCACCGGAGACCGTCACCCCGGTGGCCTTCGGCGGGTAGCCGGTCGCCATGACCGTGTACTCCCCGCTGTCCAGGTCGGAGAAGGCGTACGCCCCGTCGATGCCGGTCGTCGTCGTGGCGACCACATTGCCCGCGGCGTCCACGAGCGTGACCCGCGCGTCGCTCAGCGGAGCACCCGCTCCGCGCACCGTGCCCCGCACATGTGCTCCGGGCTGAAGCTCGACCTCGACCCGCGTGGCACCGGCGCCGCCGACCTCGACGGGCAGGGCCATCGGCCGGTGCTTGGGCGAGTTCACCGCGAGGGTCACCGTCCCCGGCACCAGGTCCGAGACGGTGAACTCGCCCATGGCGTCCGTCTCCCCGGTGGCCAGTACGTCCCCGCGGACGTCGGTCACGATGACCACGGCCCCGGCGACCCGGACCCCGCTGTCCGCCGACCGCACCACACCGGCAAGTCCGCTGGTGCCGCTCAGCAGGACGTCGTACGTGACGGGCGCGTCCGCCACGACGACGGTCGAGGCCTGCGGCTGGTAGCCGTCGGCGGCGGCGATCAGGACGTACGAACCGGCGCCCGGCGCCTGCACGCCGTAGGAGCCGTCGCCCTGCGCGACGGCCCGGCCCAGCTGCCGCCCTTCGAGCGAGATCAGCGTCACCGCGGCTCCGGACACGGGCGCGCTCTCCGCACCGCGGACGTATCCGCGGACGGGTATCCCGCTCGCCCCGTCGTCCCAGCCGTCGTCCCAGCCGCCGTCCCGTCCGTCGCCCTGGACGGTCGCGAGGTCCAGGGGCTTGCGGGGCCCCGGAAGGGTGACCGACGCACTCGGCGCGCTCGCGTCGGCAGTGGCGCCGACAGAGGCGGCGGCAGTCGTGACGGCGGGTGCGCCGGTGCCGTCCGGGGACGCGGACGGCGGCGTTTTGGCAGCGGTCGCGGGTGCTTCCCCCGCGGCGGCGAGCGGACGCTGGCGCGGGATGAACGAGGCGACGACGAAGGCGAGGAGGGCGGCGCCGACGCCGATGGCCAGGACCGCCTTGAAGCCGTCCTCGGAGGGGAGGGCGGTGCCGCCGAAGGTGGTGGTCATCTGCGCCAGGATGACGCCGGCGACCGCACTGGCGACCGACGTACCGATGGACCGCATCAGGGTGTTGAGGCTGTTGGCGGCGCCCGTCTCGGACGCGGGCACGGCGCCCATGATGAGCGCGGGCATCGAACCGTAGGTGAAGCCGATACCGGCGCCGATGACGCAGGACACCAGGATGAAGTGCCAGACCTCGTCCATGAGCACGATGTTCAGTCCGTAACCGGCGGCCACGATCAGCGCGCCGATCATCAGCGTCACCTTCGGGCCCTTGGCCTTGGTGACGGCCGCGGAGACCGGGGCCAGGGCCATCATCACCAGACCGGACGGCGCCATGACCAGGCCGGCGGCGAGCAGCGACTGGCCCAGACCGTATCCGGTCGCCTCAGGCAACTGCAGGATCTGCGGAATGACGAGGGACATCGCGAACATGGCGAAGCCGACGGCTATCGAGGCGAGGTTGGTGAACAGCACCTGACGGCGTGCGGTGGTGCGCAGGTCCACCAGCGGCTGGCTGACGCGCAGTTCGAAGAAGCCCCACACCAGCAGGATGACGACGGCCGCACCGAACAGGCCGAGGATGGTGCCGCTGCCCCAGCCCC
>NZ_JAAKZY010000209.1 GCF_011045015.1 Streptomyces scabichelini
AACCCGCCTGGACCGTCAGACGGAAACGAACAGGAGGACCCCGTGCCCGAAGGGCACACCATTCACCGGCTGGCCGAGGACTACCTCGCCCGCTTCGGTGGCCGGAAGGCCCACGTCACGAGCCCGCAGGGCAAGTTCACCGACGCCGGGGCCCTCCTGGACGGCACGGAACTGACCACCGCGGAAGCCCACGGCAAGCACCTCTTCCTGCGCTTCGAGAGCGAGGACTGGACCCACATCCACCTCGGCCTCTTCGGCAAGGTCACCTTCGGCGGAGCCCCCGCACCCCCGCCCACCGAAACCGTCCGCCTCCGCCTCACCAACGACACGGCGTACGTGGACCTCCGCGGCCCCACCACCTGCACCCTGATCACGGACACGGAGAAGCAGGCGATACACGCCCGCCTCGGCCCGGACCCGCTGCGCGAGGACGCCGAGCCGGCCCAGGCGTACGCACGCATCTCCCGCAGCCGTACGACGATCGCCGCACTCCTCATGGACCAGAAGGTCATCGCGGGCGTAGGGAACGTCTACCGCGCGGAAGTCCTCTTCCGGCACGGCATCGACCCGTACAGGCCGGGCAAGGACATCACCCGAAGCGAGTGGGACGCGATGTGGGCCGACCTCGTGGCGCTCATGCGCGAAGGCGTCCGCACCAACCGCATCGACACGGTCCGCCCGGAACACGAGCCGGAGGCGATGGGCCGCCCGCCGCGCCAGGACGATCACGGCGGCGAGGTCTACGTGTACCGCAGGGCCAACCTGCCCTGCCACATCTGTGGCGGCGAGATCCGCACCGCCGGTCTCGCCGCCCGCAACCTCTTCTGGTGCCCGGCCTGCCAGAAAACGTGAAACACCCGGCGGTGACCTGGCCTAGAAGCCGTGCGGCAGCCAGGGCGCCACGACAGAGGAGAAGCCGAGCGCGGCCTCCGCGAGCGCGCCTTGGCGCACCTCCCGTACCCGCCCCGCCGCGGCGAGAGAGGCCAGGGACACGCCACCGAGATAGGCCGCCCCCAACTCCCGTACGGACAGGGAAAGATCGGCCGCGTCGGTGCTCCGCTCGCAGGACGCGCCCTTCGCGTCACCGGTGAGCCGCCAACGTCCCTCGTTCCAGGGGCAGAACGCGTCCTCGACCTCGAACACGACGTCCACGGGCGTCTGATACGTGCGCGCCTCGAGCGCCGCCCCGACATCGACGAGCCGTACGTGCATCGAGTCCCGCAGCCCCAGCCTGCACCGCCGGATGTCGGAGACGAGATGCTGCCAGGCGTCGTCGGCGGGCCGGTTGTGCACCTTGACCGTCGACGTCAGATCGATGTCGAACAGGAACCGCCACAGCGCCGCGTACGCCGCCGGGTCCAGTGCCTCCAGGTCGCGCAGGTCGACCACGCCCTTGGGTCCGGCCATGTCCCACTCCGGTTTGATGAAGTACCGGGCGTAGCCGACCACTTCGCCTTCCCGCTCCGCGAGCACGCACTGCAACGGCGACGAGCCCTTCCGCTCGCTCTCCGGGTCGAGCAGCGGCAGCCGCTCCCAGCCGGGCTGCCGCGCCAGCATCCCCGGCCGGTTCGCAACGTGCCGTGCGTAGACGGCCTCGCACGCATCGCGTACGGCGTCCGCCCCAGGTTCGGCGAGCCGCAGCCGTACGTCGTCCGTGCCCGCCGGCACCGTCAGCCGTACCCGCGACGTGTCGATCTCCGCGCGCAGCTGCTGTGTCGCGATGCCGTAGCCGAAGCGGCCGTAGATCACCGGTTCGGAGGCGGTGAGTACGGCCAGTGGTTCGCCCCAGGACCGGACGTCGTCCAACTGCCGCCGCATCATGGACGTCAGCACCCCGCGGCGGCGGTGCGTCGCGGCGACGCTCACCATGGTGACGCCGGCCGCCTTCACCGGGGCACCGCCCGGAACCGTCATCCGGAAGCTGAACGCCCCCGCGGTTCCGACGCACACGTCGCCGTCCCAGGCACCGAGTGAGCGGTCGAACTCCGTGAGACCGTTCCACAGGTCCCGCTCCTCGGCCGGTTCGTCGACTCCGCCGAAGGCGAGTATCAGCTTCCCGTACCACTCGTCCCATTCGTCCGGGCGCAGCACGTGCAGGTCCGTCGTCATATGCCATGCCTACCAGGGCAATCCGGGATCAGCGAGTGGATTTCTCTCGGCTCGTGGCGGCCTGCCCCGTCCGGCCGTGCGATCCTCGGGGATCGGACGTTTCTGTGACTTCGGTTCTCGGACGGGGGACAAGTGGGACCTCCCGTGCCAAGTACCAGGTCGGATGGATAGGGTCCCGAACAATGGCAGCAGGACGAGAGCGGCGCGCGGAGGCCGAGACGTTCACGGCCCGGTTGAAGAAGCAGGTGCACCGGGTCCGCACCGGGCTGCGCAGATCCGCCGTCGACTACTTCCGCGGGGACGGTTCGGACTGGGTCGCGCTGGCCGCTCTGCTGCTGACGATTCCGATCATCGCATCCATCACGCTCGTCAACTCCGTGTGGGCCTCACCGGCCGCGCTGGTCCTTCCGATCGTCGCGGGCGGGCTGCTGCTGCGGCCAGCCAGCCTGCTCGGCCTGTACGCGGCCGCGGCCACCGCGCTGATCGTCGAATCCGTGAAGCTCGGTCCGTACACGGAGGGGCCGTCCCGGGTGACGCCCGGGATCGTTCTGGTGGTCGCTGCCTGTGGCTTCTTCGGGCTGCTCATCGCACAGTTCCGCAGCCGGGTCGGTGTGCCGTGGCGGCGGGGCGGCACGATGCTCTTCGACCTGCGGGAACGGATCCGCGTCCAGAGCAAGTTGCCGAAGCTGCCGATGGGTTGGCATCGGGAGATGGCGTTGCGGCCGGCCGGTGGTCAGTCGTTCTCCGGTGACTTCGTGGTGGCGGCCCGTACGAACGGGGGGCGCACGCTCGAGGTCGTTCTGACGGACGTGTCCGGCAAGGGCATGGACGCCGGGTCGCGTGCGCTGCTTTTGTCGGGGGCGTTCGGGGGGCTGCTCGGGTCCTTGCCGCCGCACGCGTTCCTGCCCGCGGCCAACGGTTACCTGCTCCGGCAGGACTGGGACGAGGGGTTCGCGACGTCGATCCACCTTGTCCTGGACCTGGACTCGGGTGACTACGAGCTTTTCTCGGCCGGGCATCCTCCGGGGCTTCAGCTCAGTGCGGGGAACGGGCGCTGGGAGGAGAAGTCCGCGGAGGGGCCGTTGCTCGGGGTGTACGACGGGGCTCAGTTCGACTCCGTGAAGGGCACGTTGCGGCCCGGCGACGTCTTGATGCTGTTCACGGACGGCCTGGTCGAGACGTCCGACCGTGACATCGTCGAGGGCATAGACCGCCTCACCGGCGAGGCCGACCGGTATGTGGCCGGTGGCTTCCATGGCGCTGCCTGGCATCTCATCGAGGCGGTGGCGCGGGATGTGAATGATGACCGGGCGTTGCTGTTGATCTGCCGTGAGGGTGCTGTGGGACCGGTTACCTCCGGCGGTTGAGCAGTTGGGTCCGTTGTCGGCTGCAGCGCCGTCGTGGCTGGTCGCGCAGTTCCCCGCGCCCCTAAAAGACGAGCCCCAAGCTAAAAAACGAGCCCCAACTCGCACACACCCACCACTCACCCACCCGCACCCTCCCACCGGCGGGAGGGGGCGTGGGCCGGTGCGTCGTATGCCCGTCGCGTAGGTTCGGTCTCAGGTCACCCGCACTGTGTACCACCACCGGGCCGTATGCCCACCCTGCGACGGGCTGACGCACCGGCCCACGACCCCGCACCCACCACCCACCCAGGGGCGCGGGGAACTGCGCGACCAGCCACAACGAACCCCGCACCCGACAACGAACCCAACCGCTCAACCGCCGGAGGCAGACGCCGTCTCCGGAACCCTCGTGTCCGGGTCGGCCCCGCTACCACCACCCGGCAGGAGCCGCGCCAACCACTCCGACCGCCCCGCCGCCAGCGGCCCCAGAACCGCCAGCACCAGCACGTACCCGGCGATGAACGGCGACAACCGGTCGTCGAGCCCGGCGGCAGCCGCCATCGTGGCGAGGATGAGGGCGAACTCGCCGCGAGCGAGCAGCGTGGTGGAGATGTTGGCCGCGGGCCCGGCCCCGAAGCCGTACACGCGAGCCGCCCCCAACCCCGCGAGCACGTTCATGACCAGCGTCAGCGCAACCGCGGCGAGGACCGGCCACAGCACCGAAGGAAGATCGCCCGGATCGATGGAGAGGCCGAAGGCGAAGAAGAAGATCGCGCCGAAGGCGTCCCGCAGGGGGTGCACCAGCTTGCGTATCCGCGCCCCCGAAGCCGTGCTGCCGAGCATCAGCCCGACCATGAAGGCCCCGATCGCGTCCGCCACACCGAACCATTCCGACACCCCGGCCACGAAGACGGCCGCCCCGAGGAAGGAGATGACCAGCAACTCGTCGTCCTTGGTGGCGACAAGCCGCCCCACGACCCTCGTACCGAAACGGGCCGCCAGCGCGAGCAGCAGCAGGAAGGCGAAGGCCTTGCCGCCGTCGAGGACCGCCGCACCGAGTGAGGAGGCGCCGGACAGGATCGGCTGCAGGGCCGCGAGGTAGAGCGCGAGGAAGATGTCCTCGACGACGATGATGCCGAGGATCGGCTTGGTCTCCGGGTTGCCGAGCCGTCCCGTGTCGACCAGGACCTTGGTCACGATCGCGGACGACGAGATGCCCAGCACCCCCGCGAGGACCAGCGCCTCGGCGGTGCCCCAGCCGAGGGCGAAGCCGAAGCCCAGGCCCGCGCCGACATTCAGCGCGAGGTAGGTACCCCCGGCGACAGCCATCCGCCGGCCGCCCGCCTTGAGGTCGTCCATGTGGAACTCGAGGCCGAGGTAGAAGAGCAGCAGCACCAGACCCAGCGCGGAGAGCATCTCCAGATCGTGCGGGTCCGAGACGATCACGACACCGGGTGTGTGCGGGCCGAGCAGGATCCCGGCCAGGATGAAGAGCGGAATGGTGGGGAGTCCGATGCGGGCGCCCGCGCGGGCGAGAATCGCCGCGGCGAGAAAGGCGCCACCCATGGCGATGAGGATCTCTGCGTGTCCGATGGGCCGTTCCTCCTCAGTCAAGGGATAGTCAAGGGATGGTCAATACTTAGCTTACCAAACGACCTTTGGGTGGCCCTGGTGGGGTTCTCCCCACCCCGAAGTCGGCGGTCGGCCTCATGGTCGCGGCGGGTGCCGGATCCGTAGCGTCGAAGCATCGGTAGTGCTCGACGTGAGGGAAGGACGGACCCGGCCATGGGCCTGCGTAAGAGGCGGTACAAGGACGGGAACGTCACAGGGAGCGTCCAGACGGCGGAGGGCGGCGTGGGCCTCACGGCCGCCCCGGCCACCGCGGCCGACTGGGCCGTCGAACTGCGGGGCGTGCGGCGGCAGTACGGGCGTGGCGGGTCCGCCGTGCACGCGCTGCGCGGGATCGACCTCGGCCTCCCGCGCGGCAGTTTCACCGCCGTGATGGGGCCTTCCGGGTCCGGCAAGTCAACGTTTCTGCAGTGTGCGGCCGGGCTCGACCGGCCGAGCGGGGGGACGGTGCGGCTCGGCGGTACGAACATCACCGGGATGAGCGAGAACAAGCTGACGGCGCTGCGGCGCGAACGCCTGGGCTTCGTCTTCCAGGCGTTCAACCTGCTGCCGTCACTGACCGTCGAGCAGAATGTCGTGCTGCCGATGCGTCTCGCGGGTCACCGGCCCGACCGGCGCCAGGCGGCCCAGGTACTCGCCCAGGTCGGTCTCGACGGCCTGGGGCGGCGCCGTCCCGGCCAGCTCTCCGGTGGGCAGCAGCAGCGTGTTGCCATCGCCCGCGCCCTGGTCACCCGCCCCGACGTCGTCTTCGCGGACGAGCCGACCGGCGCGCTCGACACGCGCACCGCCGGCGAGGTCCTCAGCCTGCTCCGCCAGGCCGTGGACAGCCTCGGCGCCACCGTCGTCATGGTCACCCACGACCCGACGGCCGCCGCCTGGGCCGACCGCGTCCTCTTCCTCGCCGACGGATCGATCGTCGACCACCTCGAGCGCGCCCCGGCCGAGCGGATCGCCGCCCGGATGACGGCCCTGACGGCTCCCGAGCAGGTAGGAGCGGTCGCCTGATGTTCGTACCCAACGGTCTGGCTCGCGCCGCCGTCCGCTTCAAGCCCGCCGCCTTCGTGGGCACGTTCGTCGCGCTCGCGATGGCCGCGCTGATCGTGTCGGCCTGCGGCATCCTCCTGGAGACGGGCGTACGCGCCTCCGTCCCGCCCGCCCGTTACGCCGACGCCCCCGTGGTCGCCGCCGCCGACCAGCGCGCCCACCGCGTGACCGGCCACGGCGACAGCCGCGAGGACGACGCCGTGCCGGTTCCGGACAAGGCGTGGCTGGACAACTCCCTGGTGGCGAAGGCCGGTTCGGTGTCCGGTGCGCGCGAGGCGGTCGCGGATGTGACCTTCCCGGTCCGGACGGGCGATGGCGCACAGCTCACCGCCCACGGCTGGGGCTCCACCGCGTTCACCGGCGAGCGGCTGACGCAAGGCCGGGCGCCGGGCGACGGTGAAGTCGTTCTCGCGAAGGGCACGGTCAAAGGCACGGTCGGCGAGCGGGTCACTCTCACCACCGCCGACGGACCCCGCACCTTCCGCGTCTCCGGCATCGCGACAGCGGGGAAGGACGATGCCGGGCAGGGCGCCGCCTGGTTCGCCGACTCTCAGGCCGTACGTATCTCAGGTCATCCCGGGCGTATCGACGCGATCGCCGTCCTGCCGAAGGACGGGGTGACGCCCGGCGCCCTCAAGGCCCAGGTGGCGCGTGCCCTCGGGGACCGGGCCGAGGTGCACGCCGGTGACGACCGCGGCACGGTCGAGGACTCCTCCCTCGCCGAGGCGAAGGAGCTTCTCGTCGGGCTCGGCGGGTCCTTCGGCGGTGTCGCGACGATGGTGGCCGTGTTCACGGCGGCGGGGACGGTGGCGCTGTCCATCTCCCAGCGCGCCCGCGAGTTCGCCCTGCTGCGCGCCATCGGTACGACTCCACGGCAGATCCGCCGTTCCATCGCCACCGAGAACCTGCTCGTCGCGCCCCTCGCCGGCCTGGTCGGCTGTCTGCCCGGAATCGGGCTGGCCCGTTGGTGGTTCGGGCAGCTCAAGGACAAGGGCGCGATCCCGGAGCCGGTCGAGCTGTCGATCTCGTACATCCCGCTGCTCTCGGCCGTCGGCGCCGTGCTCGTCACCGCGCTGGTCGCCGGGTACATGGCGGCCCGCCGCCCGGCGAAGATCAAGCCGGGGCAGGCGCTCTCCGAGGCGTCCGTGGAGCGGCTGCGCTTCGGCTGGATCCGTACGCCGCTGGGGATCGCGGCGGCCGTCGGCGGCTTCGTCTTCGCGGGCATCGCCGCCTCGCAGACCGGCGAGGACGCGGCCAACGCGGCGCTGGGCATCGTCTTCCTGTTCATGATGGCCGTGGCGCTGCTCGGCCCGCTGGTCGCCCGCGCCTGCGCCGCCCTGTTCGGGCTGCCGTTGCGCGGCGGCGACGCCTCCGCCTCGCTGGCGGCCGCCAACTCCCGTGCGAACGCCCGCCGTCTGGCCTCCGCGATCACCCCGATCGTCCTGGCGATGTCCTTCACCTCCGTACTCGTCTTCATGCACACCAGCGAGGAGCGGGTCACCCAGGAGCAGCAGCGGGCCGGCATCGTGGCCGACCGCATCGTGTCGTCGGAAGCGGGGCTCGCCCCGGACGCCGTACGGCAGGCCGCCCGCACCCCCGAAGTCACCGCCGCCGTCGGCCTGTTGAAGACCGAGGTCCTCGTCAAGGCGAGCGGATACCTGCAGCCCGTCTCCACTCAGGGCGTCACGGGTTCGGCGCGGGATCTGGCCCGCGTACAGGACCTGAAGGTCGAGAAGGGCGCCATGTCGTTGAAGCGGGGCGAGGTCGCCCTTGACGCCTCACTGGCCCGCAACGCCGACGTCACCGTGGGCGACCGCATCGAGGTGCGCCTGCCCGACGGTACGAAGGCGACGCCGAAGGTCGTGGCGACGTACGGCCGTGGCATGGGGCTGTCCCAGGTGACCTTGACCCACTCGGATCTGGCGCGTCACGTCAGCTCCGGCTTCGCCACGGAGATCTGGACGAAGGGCGGCAGCGCCACCGGCCTGGCGCGGTTCGGCACGGTCCTGGACCGTGGCGACTACACCGCCGCCCAGTCCCTCGACCGCGAGCTGAACGCCTGGGCGAACACCGTCATGTCGGCGGTCCTCGGCGGCTTCGCGGCCGTCGCCGCCGTCAACACGCTGGTGATGACGGTCCTCGACCGCCGCCGCGAGCTGGGCACCCTGCGGCTCATCGGCTCCACACGCCGCCAGGTGCTGCGCATGGTCCACTGGGAGGCCCTGCTCGTCACGCTCGCGGGCATCGCCCTCGGCACGGGCATCGCGCTCGCCACGCTCGTCCCGATGATGAAGGGGCTGACGGGGCAGGCGCCTTATATACCGCCACTGTTGTACGGCTCGTTCGCGGCGGCCGTGCTCGTGCTGGGTGTCACGGCGGTGTCGGTACCGGCCAGGTCGGCGCTGCGCGGCACACTCGACGCATGACCAAGTACGAGCTGTTGAGCCTCACCGAGGTCGAAGCCATCGCCCGCAACGCGCACGCCGCGCAGACCGACAAGGCGGGGAGGCCGTACGCCGAGCACCTTCAGGCCGTGGCCGACGGGGTACGCGCCCGGGGCGGCGACGACGAGCAGATCGCCGCCGCCTGGCTGCACGACGCCGTCGAGGACGACGCCGTCTCCGAGGAGTGGCTGCTGCACGAGGCCGCGCTGACCCGGCGTACGAAGGACATCGTCCTGGCCCTCACCAAACGGGCGGGCGAGCCCCCGGAGGCGTACGCCGAACGCATCCTGGGCACCCCGGGAGCCCTGCTGGTCAAGGAATCCGACCTGGCCCACAACGCGGACCCGTCCAGGCTGGCGGCCCTGGACGAGCCCACGCGGACCAGGCTGGAGCAGAAGTACGCGAAGATGCGCGAACTTCTTGGCCTGGCCTAGGACTTCTTGGCCCTCTCGCGGGCCAGCTCCGCCGCGTCCCGCTTGAACGCCCACTCCATCTTCGGTTCCATCGCGAAGCGGAAGACGCGCTGGACGGGCGGGGTGCACAGCAGGGTGATCACCGCGATGGCGACGAGCGTGACGAAGATCTCGCCGAGCGGCTGGTGCAGCCACTTGTAGTCGTCGAACCAGCCCCAGAAGCGGCCGCCCTTGACGAGGAAACCGTGCAGCAGATAGCCGTACAGCGTGCCCGCGCCGAGGACCGTGAACCACATCTTGCGGCGCGGCACCCAGGAGAAGAAGCAGGCGGTCAGGACCATCGAGCAGCCGAAGAGCGCGAGCGTCATCACGACTCCGGCCCACCACGGCGTGCCCAGCTCCTGCGCGCTGTCACGGTGGTAGAACCACGCCGACGTCATACGCGGTGCCGCCCAGTACGCCACGACCAGCGCGGCGGCGAACACCGGCACCGACAGGATCCGGACCTCGCGGCGCCGCATCAGCTGGAAGTGCTCGGGCTTCATGCACAGGCCGATGACGAAGAACGGCAGGAACTGCAGGACGCGTTGCAGGTCCAGATCGTCGCCGATGTCGGGCGAGACGGAGGCCAGGACCGCGATGGCGAGCGCGAGCGGCACCGGCCAGCGCACGACCTTCCACAGCGGGGTCGTCAGCCGCCACACGAACAGCGCGACCAGGAACCATGTGAGGTACCAGGGGTCGAGCAGACTGATCGGATGGCTCGGATCGTCGTCCGCCACCTTCTTGAAGACGGAGTACGCGGCTTCGAAGAGGATGTACGGCACGGCGATGCCGGTCACCAGCCGCTGGAGCCGGTCGGCACGCATGTCGAAACTGCGCGAGAAATAGCCGGAGATGAGGATGAAGGCCGGCATGTGGAAGGCGTAGACGACCATGTAGAGCGCCTCGGCGGCGCGGCTGTGGTCGGTCAGCGGTTCCCAGGTGTGCCCCATCGCGACCAGCACGATGGCCAGGTACTTGGCGTTGTCGAAGAACGCGTCGCGCTGCTTGGCCGGCTTGGCGTCAGGACCGGCGGGGGCGGCGCCCGCCCGCGGGGTCCCGGCCTGCGTTTCCTGTGGGGGGCGGGGACTCGTCACTCCGGACGTCGACATCTGTGTCGGCGGGAGCGGCGTCCTCTGTTGGCCGTGTGGGCGGAGCGAGTTCGTCACAGACCCTCCCACCAGGAACTGGGAGAGACGATCCGGGACCTCACTGCGCATGCGGGGGACGAGGCAGCGTTGAACATCTGAGGCACCCTAGCGTTGCTGATGCGATTTCGTAAAACCCCAGGCGTCATTCCTGCGTAACCCTCGCTTATCCCGGTGAGTACGCGCGATTTGACGAAGCCCGACCTGAAGTCGACATGGTCGACATGGCGGCGTGCGGCCCGAACCGGTGCACCACGTACGCCTGTTACGTCCCTCTTCATCCCGACTAAATGGTGCATAACGTTCGCGGGCGACTCTGGTGAAATGTCCCCTGATTAACCTTTGTTGCCCTGCCTGCCAACCCCTCGATGTGCCTGTCGATGTGCCTGCGGCAACAATTCGAATTATCTGCGAACACGATGTGTGGGCACGGCAATGACCATCCTGAATTCGTCGTGCGGGACGCTCCTCGAATTGCCGTACGTGGCCCCGCCGTTCATGGCCCCCGGAGAGGGCGGTACCGGGACGGATTGTGCAGGTCGGGCGAGAACGATTGCCGATGATGCCCCACCTGCCGCATAGGGCGGGCCAGTTGGTGGCACGATGGTTCTGGCGGGGGTGTGCGGGCGGGCACCCTCGGGCCGGGAGAGCGGACCGACCGTAGGGTGTGATCAGTTGTGGCCATTTCGCTGTCAGTTGTGCTGCTGTTGGCGATCATCCTGGTGGTGTTGATCCGAGGAGGATCGATCAAGGCGGGTCCGGCGATCGTCGCCGTACTGTTCGGCTTCTTTCTTGCCTCGACGGGCATGGCCGATGACATCCAGCGGTTCCTCAACTCGATAGCGGAGACCATCAACGAGATCCAGTTCTGAGGGGGTTCGGCGGGTGGGACCCGACGACGTGACGAACACCTGGCAGCTGCGCGAAAGCAGGCCCAGCGCGATCGGAACCGTCCGCTGGGACCGCTTCGGACCGGCTGACGGCCCGCCCGTGGTGCTGCTGCACGGCACCCCCTTCTCCTCCTACGTGTGGCACGAGACGGCCCCGACGCTCGCCGCGCAGGGCTACCGGGTCCACGTCTGGGACATGCCCGGCTACGGCAGCTCCGAGAAGGCCCCAGGCCAGGACGTCTCCCTGAAGGCCCAGGCCGAGGTCTTCGCCGAACTGCTGACGGCCTGGGACCTGCGCACCCCCTCCGTCATCGCCCACGACTTCGGCGGCTGCGTCGCGCTCCGGGCGCACCTGCTGCACAAGGCGCGGTACGGCCGCCTCGCCCTGGTCGATCCCGTCGCCCTGGCACCCTGGGGCTCCCCCTTCTTCCGCCTGGTCGCGGAGAACGCCGAGGTCTTCGAGCAGCTTCCGGCGCCCCTGCATGAGGCCCTGGTCCGCGAGTACGTGAGCTCCGCGAGCCATCGCGGCCTGCTGCCCCACGTACTGGACGAGCTGGTCGCTCCCTGGACGGACGCGACGGGGCAGGCGGCGTTCTACCGCCAGATCGCCCAGGCCGACCAGCGCTACACCGACGAGATCCAGGACCTCTATCCCACCCTGAACCTGCCCGTCACCGTCTGCTGGGGCACGGAGGACACCTGGATCCCGCCGGCCAGGGGCAAGGAGCTGACCTCCCTCGTCCCCGGCTCCCGCCTCCGCCTGATCCCGAACGCGGGCCACCTCGTCCCCCTGGACGCCCCGGCCCGGCTCCTCGGCGAACTGCTCGCGTTCCTCAGGGACTGACGACACCCGGAAACGGCTCAGGGCCAGGCAGAGGATCGAACCTCTGACCTGGCCCTGAGCCGTATGGAGCGGGCGACGGGAATCGAACCCGCGTAGCCAGTTTGGAAGACTGGGGCTCTACCATTGAGCTACGCCCGCACAGCACGCGCCGCAGGTCAGTGGACGCGAGGCACGGGAGCATCGTAGCGGGTCGCATGCCTTCGCCGCACATCCCGTCCGGGGCCCCGGAAGCGCTTGTGAAATGCGGGAGCCGCACTGCCGGTGGGCATGTACCCTACGTGTCGCACCGACGGGGTGTGGCGCAGCTTGGTAGCGCGTCCGCTTTGGGAGCGGAAGGCCGTGGGTTCAAATCCCGCCACCCCGACCACCAGCAGGGACCCGGTCCGGCACCCGGCAGGGGGCCCCAGGGCCTCCGGACCGCAAGATCGCCTTTTGGGGCGTGTACCGCCTGCGGCTACTATGCAAACTGCGCGCCCGTATGTCTGCACTGTTACGTCTCGCAAGGGCCGCGAATCCGCTGAGGCACCCGCCGCATCCGGCAGAGGTCGACAGCAGAACCCCAAGAAGTCAGCCATCAAGGAGACCGAACCGTGAAGAGCGCCGTGGAGACCCTGAACCCGACTCGGGTTCGGCTCACTGTCGAGGTGCCCTTCGAGGAGCTCAAGGACAGCCTCGACGCGGCGTACAAGAAGATCAACCAGCAGGTCACGGTGAAGGGGTTCCGGAAGGGCAAGATTCCGGCACGCGTCATCGACCAGCGGTTCGGCCGCGGTGCGGTTCTGGAGGAGGCGGTCAACGACGCGCTTCCGAAGTTCTACACCGACGCGGTCAACAATGCCGAGCTGAACGTGCTCGGCCAGCCCGAGGTCGACATCACGGAGCTGAAGGACGGCGAGACGCTGAACTTCACCGCCGAGGTCGACATCCGCCCGACCATCGAGATCCCGGACTACTCCGGCATCGAGGTCGAGGTCGACGCCGTCGAGGTCAGCGAGGAGGACGTCGACAAGGCCGTCGAGGAGCTCCGTGAGCGCTTCGCGTCCACGTCCCCGGTCGAGCGTGCCGCCGAGGACGGCGACGTCGTGACGATCGACCTGGAGGCCAAGGTCGACGGCGAGGTCCTGGAGGACGGCGTCGCCAACGGCGTCTCCTACACCATCGGCTCCGGCGAGCTGCTGGACGGCATCGACGACGCCGTGAAGGGCCTGGAGGCCGGTGGCGAGGCCACCTTCACCTCCGAGCTCAAGGGCGGCTCGGCGGCCGGCAAGGCGGCCGAGGTCAGCGTCAAGGTCACGCAGGTCGCCGCGCGTGAGCTCCCCGAGCTGGACGACGACTTCGCGCAGCTCGCCTCGGAGTTCGACACCCTGGAAGAGATGCGGGCGGACAGCCGCAAGCGCCTCGAGAACATGAAGCAGTACGACCAGGCCACGCAGGCCCAGGAGCGTGTCCTGGAGAAGCTGCTCGAGCTGGTCGAGGTGCCCGTCCCGGAGAAGCTCCTCGAGGACGAGATCAACACCCGTAAGCACAACCTCGAGCACCACCAGCTCGGCCAGATGGGCCTCGACCTGCCGCAGTACCTGGAGATCCAGGGCAAGACGGCGGAGGAGTTCGACACCGAGACGAGCGAGGCCGCGGTCAAGGGCATCAAGACCCAGTTCGTCCTCGACGAGCTGGTCAACAAGGAGAAGCTGAACGTCAGCCAGGAGGAGCTCACCGAGCACCTCATGCGCCGCGCGGCCTCCTCCGGCATGTCCCCCGACCAGTTCGCCCAGGCGGTCGTCGAGGGCGGCCAGGTCCCGATGCTGGTCGGCGAGGTCGCCCGCGGCAAGGCCCTCGCGGTCGTCGTCGAGGCGGCCACGGTCAAGGACACGAACGGTGAGGTCGTGGACCTGGACGACGAGGAGGAGGACGAGACGGCTGAGACCGTGGAGGCCGCCTCCGAGCCCTCCGAGGAAGCGGACGGCTCCGCCGAGGCCTCTGAGGAGAAGCCCGAGGCGTAAGCCTGCGGCGCTTCAGCAGCGTACGGCGGGCCCTGGGACGCATTGGCGTCCCAGGGCCCGCCGGGCTTTTCAGGGGCGCGGGGAACTGCGCGAGCAGCCCCCACAAAGCCGCAGACGCATCTGCCACGGACTGTTCATTGGCGGGTGCGGCTTGTCGTGGGTTGCTCGCGCCGTTCCCCGCGCCCCTGACGGGGCGCGACCTGCGCTCACAGCGAACAGGTCTCTCCTCGGGATTCCCTGAAGGGGGCCGCGCGTTAGGGTCCATGAGTACGAGGGCAGGGGAGTCCCGATAAACCGCCGGACGGCCCCCCGCCCCGGCAGAACACGTGAGACGGCCCCGGCGCCGTCGTTTAGACGAGCAGGTGGATACGTGACGAATCTGATGCCTTCAGCCGCCGGCGAGCCCTCCATCGGTGGTGGCCTCGGCGACCAGGTCTACAACCGGCTGCTCGGCGAGCGGATCATCTTCCTCGGCCAGCCGGTCGACGACGACATCGCGAACAAGATCACCGCACAGTTGCTGCTCCTTGCCGCCGACCCGGACAAGGACATCTTCCTGTACATCAACAGCCCCGGCGGATCGATCACGGCCGGCATGGCGATCTACGACACCATGCAGTACATCCAGAACGACGTGGTGACCATCGCCATGGGCATGGCGGCCTCCATGGGGCAGTTCCTGCTGAGCGCGGGCACCCCGGGCAAGCGCTTCGCGCTGCCGAACGCCGAGATCCTGATCCACCAGCCCTCGGCCGGCCTCGCCGGTTCGGCGTCGGACATCAAGATCCACGCCGAGCGGCTGCTGCACACCAAGAAGCGGATGGCGGAGCTGACCGCCTTCCACACCGGCCAGACCGTGGAGCAGATCACTCGCGACTCGGACCGTGACCGTTGGTTCGACCCGATCGAGGCCAAGCAGTACGGCCTGATCGACGACATCATGCCCACCGCTGCCGGTATGCCGGGCGGCGGAGGCACCGGAGCGGCCTAGGCCGGCCCACAGCCGACGTAAGCCCTCCGAGCCCCCAGCCGACCGCCTCAGCCCTTTTCAGGCTCTCAGGAGACACCAGTGAACGACTTCCCCGGCAGCGGCCTCTACGCCCGCACGCAGGCCGAGTACACCGGCCCTCGCGCAGAGTCCCGCTATGTCATCCCGCGTTTCGTCGAGCGCACCTCCCAGGGCGTGCGCGAGTACGACCCGTACGCGAAGCTCTTCGAGGAGCGCGTCATCTTCCTCGGCGTGCAGATCGACGACGCCTCCGCCAACGACGTCATGGCGCAGCTGCTGTGCCTGGAGTCGATGGACCCCGACCGTGACATCTCGGTCTACATCAACAGCCCCGGCGGCTCCTTCACGGCGCTCACGGCCATTTACGACACGATGCAGTTCGTGAAGCCGGACGTCCAGACGGTCTGCATGGGCCAGGCGGCCTCCGCCGCCGCGATCCTGCTCGCCGCCGGTACGCCGGGCAAGCGCATGGCGCTCCCGAACGCCCGTGTGCTGATCCACCAGCCCTACAGTGAGACGGGCCGCGGCCAGGTCTCCGACCTGGAGATCGCGGCGAACGAGATCCTGCGGATGCGCGCTCAGCTGGAGGAACTGCTGGCCAAGCACTCCACCACGCCGATCGAGAAGATCCGCGAGGACATCGAGCGCGACAAGATCCTCACTGCCGAGGACGCGCTCTCGTACGGCCTGATCGACCAGATCATCTCGACCCGGAAGATGAACAGCGCCGCGGTCGCGTGACGTAGCGCTGTATCGTCAGCCGCTCCTTGACGCGGTTCACGACAAAGTGAACCGCGCCAAGGGGGGCCCGAACGGGGGGCTCGGCAAGGTACCGTCGGACATAAGGCAGCACCAGGAGCCGCTGGACCTAGGCGTCTCCCAGGCGAAGGGGAAGCACACCGTGGCACGCATCGGTGACGGCGGCGATCTGCTCAAGTGCTCGTTCTGTGGCAAGAGCCAGAAGCAGGTCAAGAAGCTCATCGCAGGCCCCGGTGTGTACATCTGCGACGAGTGCATCGATCTCTGCAACGAGATCATCGAAGAAGAACTCGCGGAAACGAGCGAGGTGAGGTGGGAGGAACTCCCCAAACCGCGCGAGATCTACGAGTTCCTCGAGGGGTACGTCGTCGGCCAGGAGTCGGCGAAGAAGGCCCTCTCGGTCGCGGTGTACAACCACTACAAGCGGGTCCAGGCCGGTGAGAACAGCGGCGGTCAAAGCCGTGACGACGCCATCGAGTTGGCGAAGTCGAACATCCTGCTCCTCGGGCCCACGGGCTCCGGCAAGACCCTGCTCGCCCAGACCTTGGCGCGCATGCTGAACGTCCCGTTCGCCATCGCCGACGCGACGGCGCTGACGGAGGCCGGGTATGTCGGCGAGGACGTGGAAAACATCCTGTTGAAGCTCATCCAGGCTGCGGACTACGACGTCAAGAAGGCCGAGACCGGGATCATCTACATCGACGAGATCGACAAGGTGGCCCGCAAGAGCGAGAACCCGTCGATCACGCGCGACGTGAGCGGCGAGGGCGTCCAGCAGGCCCTGCTCAAGATCCTGGAGGGCACGACGGCCTCGGTCCCGCCCCAGGGCGGACGCAAGCACCCCCACCAGGAGTTCATCCAGATCGACACGACGAACGTGCTGTTCATCGTGGGCGGAGCCTTCGCCGGTCTGGAGAAGCTCATCGAGTCCCGCGCGGGCGCGAAGGGCATCGGCTTCGGCGCGACGATCCGCTCGAAGCGCGAGCTGGAGGAGAAGGACCAGTTCGAGGACGTCATGCCCGAGGACCTGGTCAAGTTCGGCATGATCCCCGAGTTCATCGGCCGCCTCCCGGTCATCACGAGCGTGCACAACCTGGACCGCGAGGCCCTGCTCCAGATCCTCGTCGAGCCGCGCAACGCACTGGTGAAGCAGTACCAGCGCCTCTTCGAACTCGACGGCGTGGAGCTGGACTTCGAGCGCGAGGCCCTCGAAGCGATCGCCGACCAGGCCATCCTCCGCCAGACCGGCGCGCGTGGCCTGCGCGCCATCATGGAGGAAGTCCTCCAGTCGGTGATGTACGAGGTCCCGTCCCGCAAGGACGTAGGCCGCGTCGTCATCACAGCGGACGTCGTCCTCTCGAACGTGAACCCGACGCTCATCCCGCGGGACGCCCGCGGGCGGGGCTCGGGGGAGCAGAAGACGGCGTAGCCGTCGACAGGCGTACGAGGAGGGGGCCCCGGTCAACTGACCGGGGCCCC
>NZ_JAAKZY010000020.1 GCF_011045015.1 Streptomyces scabichelini
CCGTACCCCTCCGCCCCACACCATCCGCGCAGTGTTCCGCAGAGAGGCAGTCACCCCATGGCACACCACTACGACCGCATCCTCATCGGAGGACGGCTCACCGCCCCCTCCACCGACCGCGTCGCGCAGGTCGTCTCACCCAGCACCGAGGAGGTCATAGGCCACGTCCCGCTGGCCTCCACGGAGGACATCGACGCCGCAGTCGGCTCGGCCCGGCAGGCCTTCGACGCCGGCCCCTGGCCGAGCTGGACCGTGAGCCGGCGTGCCGCGGCCCTGCGCGACCTCGCCGACCGCCTGGACACGCGGGCGGCGGAACTGGCCGAGCTGGCCATGGCCGAGACCGGCAGCCCGCGCGGCTTCGCCGAGGGCTACTTCGCCGTCGCTCCCTCCCACTACCTTCGTTTCTACGCCTCGTTGGCCGAGGAGTTCGTCTTCGAGGAGGAGCGGGTCAACGGGCCGACCCGCACCCTGATCGTGCGCGAGCCCGTCGGCGTCGTCGTGGCCATCCCCGCCTGGAACGGCCCACTCACGCTGACCGCCCAGAAGATCGCCGCCGCCCTCATGGCCGGCTGCACGGTCGTCGTCAAGGCGCCCGTGCAGGACCCGCTCGCCTGCCATGTGTTCGCCGAGGTCGTGGCCGAATCGCAGGTGCCCGAGGGCGTCATCAGCGTGTTCGCCGCCGATGTCGCGGAGAGCGAGTACCTGGTCGCCCACCCCGGTGTGGACAAGGTCAGCTTCACGGGCAGTACGGCGGTCGGTGCCCGCATCGCCGAAGTATGCGGCCGCGACATCCGCCGTACGACGCTGGAGCTCGGCGGCAAGTCGGCGGCGATCGTGCTGGACGACGCCGATATCGACACCGCCGTCCCGGCTCTCGTCGGCTGCGGCGCCGCCTTCATGCAGGGCGAGATCTGCACCGCACAGACCCGCATCCTGCTGCCGCGCGCCCGCTACGAGGAGTTCACCGAGGCCCTGGCCCGCCACATGAGCACCCTGCCCATCGGCGACCCGGCCGACCCCGCGACCGTGATCGGACCGCTGATCAGCGAGGCACACCGGGCGCGCGTCGAGGAGTACATCGCCCTCGGCAGGAAGGAAGGCGCCACCGTCGCCTGCGGCGGCGGCCGGCCCAAGGGCCTGACCACCGGCTGGTACCTCGAGCCCACCCTCTTCACCGACGTCACCAACGACATGCGGATCGCACAGGAAGAGATCTTCGGCCCGGTCGTCGTCGCCATCCCGCACGACGGCCCCGACCATGCCGTCGAGCTGGCCAACGACTCCCCGTACGGGCTCTCCGGAACCGTCTGGACCCAGGACGAGGACGCCGCCCTCCGGATCGCCCGCCGCGTGCGCACCGGAACGTTCAGCATCAACAGCTACACCCTGGACATCAACGCCCCCTTCGGCGGCAGCAAGAAGTCGGGCATCGGCCGCGAGAACGGCCCCGAAGGCCTCGACGACTACCTCGAACCCAAGTCGATCGCTCTGTCGGGCGCGCCCCTGAACGGCTGAACACCGCCCGCTCCTTCACGAACCCGTTCGTGCACGAACCCGTTCCTTCCGAACCCTTCGTCTCAAAGAAGAGAAGAGAGGCAACCATGGCGCGTCGCATAGTGGTGTGTGGCGGAGGTTCCGCCGGTGGAGTCCTGGCCGCCCGGCTGAGCGAAGATCCCGCGAACACCGTCACGCTGGTCGAGGCGGGGCCCGACTACCGCACCGCGCAGGAGACCGCACCCGAGGTGCTCGACGCCGACCAGTTCGGGTTCACCACCCATGACTGGGGCTACGAGTCGGCCGATCACGTCGTCGAGGGCGACAGCATCCCGATGTTCGGGATCGTCCAGCAGGGCGTCGTGCCCGTCCTGCGCGGCAAGGTCATCGGCGGCTCCTCGTCCGTCAACGGCGCCAACGCCCTGCGGCCCACACCCGAGGACTTCGCCCGCTGGACCGGACTCGGCAACGACCGCTGGTCGTGGGACGAGGTCCTTCCGTATCTGAAGAAGCTGGAGGACGACCCGGTCGGCGGGGAACTGCACGGCACCGAAGGCCCCGTACACATCGAGCGCTTCACCGAGGGCAACGGGCTGCGCCCGGTCATGTCCGCGTTCCTGGAGGCCTGCGCCCAGGCGGGCCACACCGTTCGGCAGGACATGAACGGCGCCGGCCGACGCGGCGCGGGCCCGGTCCCCTTCAACCGCAAGGACGGCATCCGCCAGAGCTCGGCCATCGCCTACCTCGGCCCGGCCCGCGAACGCGACAACCTGACCGTACTCGGCGGACAGACCGTCGACCGCGTGGAGTTCACCGAGGACGGGACGGCCCGCGCCGTGATCCTCGCCGACGGCACCGCCCTCGAAGCCGACCTGGTCGTCCTGTCGGCCGGAGCCATCGGCAGCCCGGCGATCCTGATGCGCTCGGGCATCGGCCCGCGGCGGATTCTCGACAGGCTGTCCATCCCCACGACCCAGGGCCTCGAAGGCGTCGGCAGGAACCTCCGCGACCACCCCATGGTGTACCTCACCTACGCCGTGGACGAGGCGACGGTCGGCGAACTCATGCCGCCCTTGCAGACCGCCCTGGCGTTCTCCTCGGCAGGGGCAGGCAACCAGGGCGAAGTCGACCTGCACGCACTGCCGTTCACCATGGAGCCAGGGGTGATGCTGGTGCCCCTCGCTGTGGTCCGCCCGTATTCGTTGGGCAGGGTGGAGATCACCTCACGCGACCCTGATGCCGACCCGTCGATCCGGCTCGGCCTGCTGGACCACCCCGACGACCTGCGGCGCATGGTGGCCGGCATCCGCCAGGTCCGGGAGATCATGGGCTCCGGCCCACTGGAGAAGTACGTACGCGCGGAGCAGTGGCCCGGACCCGAGGCGACCACGGACGCCGACCTGACCCGCGCCGTCCTGCAAGGCAAGAACACCTACTGCCACGCCGTGGGCACCTGCGCGATGGGCGGCGAGGGCACCCCGAACGCCGTGGTCGACCAGAGCGGCAAGGTGCACGGCCTCGACGGGCTGTACGTCGTCGACGCCTCGATCATGCCGGACATCCCGGCCACGCCGACCAACACCACCGTGATGATGATGGCCGAGCGCTGCGCGGACGAACTGCGCCGGAACCCCTGACCGACCGCGGCACAGGTGCCTGCCGGTCTTCCAGAACCAGAGCGCGCGGCTGCGGGCAAGGGGGACGGCGGGCGCCTGACCGTCACGACGACTTCGACGCACGCCGGTCCCCGGCCCTCACCGGGGTGCGGAGGGTTTACGCGTCATACACGTAGAAGCCCCGGCCGCTCTTACGGCCCAGGTGGCCCGCGGCGACCATGCGGCGCAGGAGCGGGGGAGCGGCGTACAGCGGTTCCTTGTACTCCTCGTACATCGACTCGGCGACGGCCTGCGCCGTGTCCAGGCCGATCAGGTCGAGCAGCCGCAGCGGACCCATCGGGTGGGCGCAGCCGAGCTCCATGCCGCTGTCGATGTCCTCCACGCGCGCCATTCCGGACTCGACCATGCGGATCGCGGAGAGCAGGTACGGCACCAGCAGCGCGTTGACCACGAAGCCCGAGCGGTCCGGCGCCTGGACGACCGTCCTGCCCAGCTGCTCGGCGGCGAAGCCGCGGGCGCGGGCCAGGGTGTCGGCACCGGTGGTGAGGGCGGGGATCACCTCGACCAGCTTCTGCACCGGTACCGGATTGAAGAAGTGCAGCCCCACGACATGGGAGGCCCGGCCGGTGGCCACGGCGAGATCGACGACGGGGATCGAGGACGTGTTGGTGGCGAGGACGGCCTCAGGGTCGGTGACCGCCTTGTCCAGCTGACGGAAGACGTCCAGCTTCACCTCCCGGTTCTCGGCGACGGCCTCGACGACGAACTGCCGGTCGGCAAGGTCGCCCAGGTCGTGGGTGAAGGAGAGCCGGGCCAGGGCCTGGTCGCGATCGGCCTCGGCGAGCTTCCCGTGCCGCAGCCCGCGATCGAGCGAGGCGGTGACGCGGTCGCGGCCGGCGGCGGCCAGTTCGGGGCTCGATTCGGCGACGGTCACATCGAGACCGCGCAGTGCGGCGACCTCGGCGATGCCGGAGCCCATGAGGCCGCAGCCGACGACGCCGAGACGGGAGATGCCGGACATGAAGGTCCTTCCGGAGTGCGGTCGTTGGGAGGACGGGGGAGCGGGTGTGGGACGGGAGACCGTACGCACCCCTCAGTCATATTGAACCGAAGTAGGTATGCTCCTCAAGGGCGAGTTTGAATCAGATTCGGTTCGATCACTGGCGGGATCTCTCTTGCTTGGATTGCAGGATGCCTTCACCTGATGAATCCGTCTCGATCAAAGGGTTGACAGGACATCTTCCGCCTCCCAGACTCGTAGTGAATTCAGTTCAATCTGGAGGCGAGAGATGGCAGTGGAAGACGAGATCCAGTTCGAGCGTGACGGCCACGTCGCCCGTGTCTGGCTCAACCGCCCGTGGAAGAAGAACTGCGTCACCGTGCCGATCCTGAACCGGCTCGACGAGATCATCACCGAGGTCGACGAGGACCCCGAGCTGCGCGTTCTGGTGGTCCGCGGCCGCGGCGGCACCTTCTGCTCGGGCTTCGACCTCGACAGCCTGAAGGCGGAGTACGTCGGCAAGTCGAACGCGATCGACGTCGCGGTGAAGTCCGCGAAGGTCTGCGACCGCCTCTACTCGATGAAGACCCCCTCGGTCGCCGTCCTGGAGGGCCACGTCACCGCCGGCGGCTTCGAGATCATGATCTCCTGCGACTTCGCCATCTCCGCGGACGACGCCAAGATCGGCGACTTCCACATCCGCCGTGCGCTGTTCGGCGGAGCCGGCCCGATCTACCGGGTGCCGCGCATGATCGGCATCCGCAAGACCAAGGAGCTGATGCTCACCGGCAAGCTGCTCTCCGGCGTCGAGGCCGCGGAGTTCGGGCTGATCAACAAGTCCGCCCCGGCCGACAAGCTGGACGCGACGGTCGAGGACTTCATCGGCGACCTCGTCGACAAGAGCCCCTTCACCATGTGGCTCACGAAGATGACGATCGACCGCAGCCTGGACGCCGACACCCAGTCGCTGATGGTGATGGAGCACCTCGCCGTGGGCGTGGCGCTCAACTCCGAGGACGCGAACGAAGGCGTGTCGGCGTTCCTGGAGAAGCGCGAACCCAAGTGGACGGGGCGCTGATCCGGATGGCCACGGATCCGCGGAGTCCGACCGCCACCGCCGTCGGGCTCCAGGGCTCACGCTGCTCCGGCGACGGCTGCGCGGTGACGGTCTACCCCGCGGACGACGCGTGCCCGCGCTGCGGGGGACCGGCCGATCCGGTCGTCCTCCACGGCACCGGCACGCTGTGGACCTGGACGGTGCAGCGGTACGCCCCCAAGTCCCCGCCCTATCAGGCCCCGCCTGGCGGCTTCGAGCCGTTCGCGCTCGGCTACGTCGAGCTGGCGGAAGGGGTGCGGGTGGCCGCCGTGCTGGAGGTCGACGACTTCGACGACGTCCGCATCGGCATGCCCCTCACCGTGACCGCCGGCCCTGGCGTCCCGCGGGCCACGCCCACGACCCCCGGCGAGGAGGGCTCATGAGTACCGACGTACTGATCTGCGGCGCCGGACGCACCCCGTTCGGCCGGTCGGAGGCGAGCGGCCGGCAGCTGGCTGTCGGCGCGGTGAACGCCGCGCTGGCGGACGCCGGGATCGAGTGGTCGCGGGTACGGGCCGCGTTCGGCGGCAGCGACAGCGCGGGCCTCGCCGACACTCTGGTGGCCCAACTCGGCCTGACCGGGCTGCCGTTCGTCAACGTCAAGAACGGCTGCGCCACCGGCGGCAGCGCGCTGGTCTCCGCGGTGAACGCGATCCGCTCCGGCATGGCGGACGTCGTCCTCGCCGTCGGCTTCGACAAGCACCCGCGCGGCGCCTTCGACCCGCGGCCCGAGGACTGGGGGCTGGGAGCGGAGTACGGCAGCGACGGGCTGATGGTGACCACCCAGTTCTTCGGCATGAAGATCCAGCGCTATATGCACGACCACGGCATCACGCCGCGGACCCTCGCCCTGGTGGCCGAGAAGGCATACCGCAACGGCGGCCTGACCCCCGAGGCATGGCGCCGCAAACCGCTGTCCGCCGAGGAGATCCTCGACTCCGGCATGGTGAGCGATCCGCTGACCCGCTACATGTTCTGCTCCCCGGGCGCGGGCGCGGCCGCACTGGTGCTCTGTTCGCCCGAGGCCGCCCGCGCCCTGGACGGCCCGGCGGTCACCCTGCGCTCGGCGGCCGTACGCACCCGGCGGTTCGGCTCGTTCGAGGTGTTCAGCCCCTGGATTCCCGGGGGCGAGCTGACCAGCGTCAGCCGTGATGCCTCGGCTGCCGCCTTCGAGGAGGCGGGGATCGGGCCCGGCGAGATCGACGTCTGCCAGCTGCAGGACACCGAGAGCGGCGCCGAGGTCATGCACATGGCCGAGTGCGGGTTCTGCGAGGACGGCGAGCAGGAGCGGCTGGTCGCCTCCGGCGCCACGGAGATCGGCGGTGCGCTGCCGGTCAACACCGACGGCGGCTGCATCGCCAACGGCGAACCCATCGGCGCCTCGGGGCTGCGCCAGGTCTACGAGGTCGTCCAGCAGTTGCGCGGACGGGCCGGTGAACGCCAGGTCCCCGGTGAACCCAGGGTCGGCTTCACCCATGTGTACGGCGCGCCCGGCGTGAGCGCCTGCACGGTGCTGTCCCGCTGAATGGAGGTGGAGGACGAGATGAGCGCCATCCCGGAACCCGAGGAGTTCCGTGCCCAGGCCAGGCAGTGGCTCGCCACGGTCGCCCGGCCGCGCGCCGCCGACGGAGAGTGGGGCAGCGGCTCCGACTCCGTCGCCGTCTTCGAGAACTGGACCGAGGAACAGGAACACGAGCACACCGCCCGCATCCAGGAATGGGAACGCACCCGCTACGACCACGGCTGGGGCGCGCTCAACTGGCAGCAGGCGTACGGAGGCCGGGGCCTGCCCGCGTACTACGAGCAGCTCTACCGCACCGAAGAGGCGGCCTTCGACGTACCGCACCGCACCGAGGTCTTCCCGGTGACGCAGCAGCTCGTCGCCCCCGCGATCGGCATCTGGGGCACCGAGGAGCAGAAGCAGCGCTGGCTGCGGCCCATGCTGCGCACCGACGAGCTGGCCTGCCAGCTGTTCTCGGAGACCGAGGCCGGATCCGACCTCGCCGCGGTGCGGACGAAGGCGGTGCGGGACGGCGACCACTGGGTGCTGAACGGGCACAAGGTGTGGACCTCCGGGGCCCGTGTCGCGACCTGGGGCGTCGCCGTGTGCCGTACCGATCCGGACGTACGCAAGCACGCCGGTATCACCGTCTTCCTGGTGCGCATGGACGCGCCCGGCGTGACCGTACGGCCCATCCAGCAGATGACCGGCGGCACCAGCTTCAACGAGGTCTACCTCGACGGCGTGGTGGTGCCCGACACCGACCGGCTCGGACCGGTCGGCGAAGGCTGGCGGGTCACGCTCAGCGTGCTGGCCGCCGAGCGGCTCGACTCCGGCAACCTCGGCCTGGACAACGCCGACCGGGCGCTGGAACTGGCCGGCAACCTGCCCCGCCCGCTCACCGGCAGCGAACAGCAGCGGGCCGCCGATCTGCACATCCGCACCCTCGTCCAGCGGCTCATCGGACTGCGCGTGACCGCCGCCCTCGTGGCCGGACGCGAGCCCGGTGCGGAAGCCTCGGTCGGCAAGCTCTACGCCACTGAGACCATGCGGCGCACCAGCGATCTGGTGTCCGAGCTGCTGGGGCCGAGCCTCGTCGCGGACACGGGGGCATGGGGCACGTACGCCTGGACGGAGCACCTGCTCGGCGCGCCCGGCTACAGCATCGCGGGCGGCACCGACGAGATCCAGCACAACATCCTCGCCGAACGCGTGCTCGGCCTGCCCAAAGAGGGCCCGCCCAAAGACCGCCTGCCCAAGGAGCCCGTCCGATGAGCACGGCCACGCAAACGTCGGAGCTGGCCGTCCGGGTCCGCGACCGGCTCGCCCGCCGCCATCCGGGCGCCCCGATCGGCGAGTTGAGGGTGCTGCCCGGTGGCCATTCGGGGCTGACGTACTCGGTCACCGCGGGGGAGGCCAGGTACGTCATCAAGGCGGTGCCTCCGGGGCAGCGGCCCGTCGGACGCAACGACGTGCTGCGTCAGGCGCGGGTACTGGGCGCGCTGGCCGGATCCGCGGTGCCCGTGCCGGGCATCGCCGCCGTCGACGAGACACAACCAGCCTGGTTCGCCATGGACTTCGCGGCCGGGGAGGCCGTCGAGCCCGTACTCGACGAGCCCGAGGTGCCCGCCGCCACGGCCCGCGCCCGGATGCTGGAGATCGCCTCCGTACTGCGGCGGCTGCATGACACCGACACTCATACGCCCGGCCTTGACGCGCCCGAACCGCTCGATGCGGCCGGGGAGTTGGAGCGGTGGACCCGCACCCTGCACGCCGTACCGGCAGAACTCCGCCCGGGCGGAGAGGAGTTGCTGGCTCGTCTCGCCGCCGACGTGCCCGGGGGCCTGCCACCGGTACTGCTGCACGGCGACTTCCGGCTCGGCAACGTGCTGTGCGTCGGCGAGCGCGCGACTGCCGTCGTCGACTGGGAGATCTGGAGCGTCGGCGACCCGCGCATCGACCTCGGCTGGTTCCTGCTCTTCACCGACCACCGCAACTTCCCCCAGCTGGGACACGCCGTACCCGGCCTCCCCACCGAGGCCGAACTGCTGGACGCCTACCTCGACGGCCGGCCCGCACTGCCCGCGATGGACTGGTTCCGGGCCCTCGGCCGCCTGAAGATGGCCGCGATCATGGGCCACAACCTGCGCCGGCACCGCGAGGGCAAGCACCACGACCCGGACCAGGAGCGACTGCCGCCCACCATCGCCGCGATGATCCGCACGGCACGCGACATCCTCGGCTGACCCGGAGCGCCCCGCGACGTCCCGACCACACGAATCCCGGACAGGAGCAATCGTGGATTTCGGATTCTCGCCACGGGCGAGTGAACTCCAGGACCGCATGCGGTCGTTCATGGACCAGCACGTCTTCCCCGCGGAAGCGGTCTACGACCGGCAGCTCGCCGAGGCGGACGACCCGCACGCGCTGCCGCCGGTGATGACCGAGCTGAAGGAGAAGGCGCGCGCCGAGGGCCTGTGGAACCTCTTCATGGCGCACGGCGACTGGGGCGCGGGACTCACCAACCTCGAGTACGCGCCGCTCATGGAGGTGGCCGGCCGCTCCGTCATCGGCCCCGAGGTGTTCAACTGCTCGGCGCCCGACACCGGCAACATGGAACTGCTCGCGCTGTACGGCACACCCGAGCAGCAGGAACGCTGGCTCAAGCCCCTGCTGGACGCGGAGATCCGCTCCTGCTTCGCCATGACCGAGCCGGAGGTCGCCAGCTCCGACGCCCGCAACATCCGTACGCGCATCACCCGCGACGGAGACAGCTACGTCGTCAACGGCCGCAAGTGGTACACGTCCGGGATCCTCGACCCCGACTGCAAGCTGATCATCCTGATGGGCAAGACCGATCCGGACGCGCCCACCTACCGGCAGCAGAGCATGCTGCTCATCCCCAGGGACACACCGGGCGTCACGGTCCTGCGCGACCTGCCGATGTTCGGTTACACCGACCGGCTCGGACACGGTGACGTGCTCTTCGAGGACGTCCGCGTGCCGGTGGAGAACATCCTCAGGGGCGAGGGGGAGGGCTTTGCGCTCGCCCAGGGGCGGCTCGGTCCGGGGCGCATGCACTACGCGATGCGCGCCGTCGGCTTCGCCGAACGCGCCCTGCAGCTGATGTGCGAACGCGTCACCGCACGCATCGCCTTCGGCGGGCCGCTCGCCGACCAGGGCGTGGTGCGCGAGTGGATCGCCCGCAGCCGCATCGAGATCGAGCAACTGCGCCTCCTCGTCCTCAAGTCCGCCTGGTTGATGGACACCGTCGGCAACGCCGCCGCCCGCATGGAGGTCGCCGCGATCAAAGTCGCGGCGCTGGAGGTCGCCCACAAGGTGGTCGACCGCGCGGTGCAGGCGCACGGCGCGGCGGGGGTCAGCGACGACACCGTACTGGCCCGGCTGTACGCCATCACGCGGGCACTGCGCATCGCCGACGGCCCCGACGAGGTGCATCTGCGGACGGTGGCCCGTCAGGAACTCGCCAAGTACAAGCAGCCCGAGCACGACAAACCCGAGCACCGCAAGCCCGAGCAGCACAAGACCGACACGAAGGCAGGGGCAGCGTGAGCACCGACACCCTGGAGGGCAAGGTCGCCGTCATCACCGGCGGATCCCGCGGCATCGGCCTGGGCATCGCCAGCGCCTACCGGGCAGCCGGAGCGCACGTGGTGATCGCGGCACGCAAGGCGGCCGGACTCGCCGAGGCGCGCGAGGAGTTGCTGCGCGTGAAGGGCGACGGCGACGTCCACACGGTGGTGGCCAACGCCGGTGAGCCCGACCAGGCCGAGGCCTGCGTCGACGAGACCATGATCCGCTTCGGCAGGGTCGACATCCTCGTCAACAACGCGGCGACCAACCCGTACCACGGCGATCTGCTCGACCTGGACCTGTCGCGCGCCGAGAAGACCGTACGCGTCAACCAGTACGGCATGATCGCCTGGACCCGGTACGCCTGGCGGGCCTGGATGGCCGAGCACGGGGGAGCGGTGGTCAACATCGCCTCCGTCGGCGGGCTGATCGTCGACCCGCACATCGGCTACTACAACGCCACCAAGGCCGCCATGCTGCACATGACCCGGCAGCTCGCCTATGAACTCGGGCCGCGGGCACGGGTGAACGCCATCGCCCCCGGGCTGATCAAGACGGAGCTGGCGCGGGCGGTGTGGGAGGTCCGCGAGCCCATCCTCACCGCCAAGCTGCCGCTGCGGCGCCTCGGCACGGTGGAGGACGTGGCGAACGCGGCGTTGTTCCTGGCCTCCGACGCCTCCTCATGGATGACCGGCCAGACCCTGGTGCTCGACGGCGGCGCGACCGCCCTGCCGATCGGGGTGGACGAGTGAGCGCGCCGCGATCCGCCGCCGAACTCTTCTCACTGGAGGGGAGGACAGCGATCGTCACCGGCGCCTCCGCCGGGCTCGGCGCACGCTTCGCCGCCGTCCTCGCGCAGGCCGGCGCCACCGTGTTCGCCGCCGCCCGCCGCATCGACCGGCTGAAGGAACTCGCCGACTCCGACGCGCGCATCCACCCCGTCGCCTGCGACGTGTCCCTCGAAGCCGACCGTACGCGGCTGACGGAGGCGGCAGTGGCCGCCACCGGCCGCATCGACGTCCTGGTCAACAACGCGGCGACGTCCGGCGAGACGCGCGCCGAGGACGAGTCCCCGGACGCCTTCGCCGACGTCCTGGGCGTCAACCTCACCGCTCCCTTTCACCTCGCCCGGCTCATCGCCGAAGGGCCCGGTCAAGCGGGCGGCAGGAGCATCATCAACGTCTCCTCCATCCTCGGCCTGGTGACCGCCGCCCCCCTCGGCGGCGCGAGCTACTCGGCGTCCAAGGCGGGACTGATCGGGCTGACCCGGGAACTGGCCGGACAGTGGGGCGGAAGCGGCATCCGCGTCAACGCCCTCGCCCCGGGCTGGTTCCGCACCGAGATGACCGCGGACCTGTTCAGCGACGAGCGCTCCAGCCGCTGGGTCGAGCGCAACACCCTGCTGCGGCGCGGCGGCGACGGTCATGAACTCGACGGCGCGCTGCTGTATCTCGCCTCGGACGCCTCCTCGTACTGCACCGGGCAGGTCCTGACCGTCGACGGCGGCTGGACGGCGCGATGAGCGTCGGCATCGACATCCGCGGCGACGGTCTGGCCCACGTCACCCTGCGCCGGGGCGAGGCGGGGAACGCCATCGGCCTCGACATGGCGCGCGGACTCCTCGACGCGGCACGAGCCTGCGAGCGCGGGACCGTACGGGCCGTGCTGCTCACCGGCGAGGGGAAGTCCTTCTGTGTCGGCGGCGATCTCAGGGAGTTCTCCCGGCTTTCCGGCGAGGCACTGGAGAAGCACCTCATCGCGGTGACCGACGCGCTGCACGAGGCTCTGCGTACGTTCGCCGCGATCGACGCGCCGATGGTGGCCGCCGTGCGGGGCGCGGTCGCCGGCGCGGGCATCGGCCTGGCCGCGGCCGCCGACATCACCCTCGCCGCCGACAACGCCTCGTTCACCGCCGCGTACACCGGCATCGGCTACTCACCGGACGCCGGAGTCAGCTGGTTCCTGCCCCGTCTCGTCGGACCCAAGAGGGCCCTGGACCTGCTGCTGACCAACCGCCGTATACCGGCGGCGGAAGCCGCGGAGATCGGACTGGTGAGCCGGGTCGTCGCCACCGACGAGTTGGCCGCCGAGGCCGCGCGCACGGCCGAGGCCCTGCGCCGCGGACCCACCGCCGCCCTCGGCACCACCCGCCGACTCGTCGCCGCCGGGCTGACCGAGGACCTGGGCCCGCACCTGGACCGCGAGGCACGTGCGCTCGCCGCCGCGGCCGCCTCCGACGCGGGCCGCGAGGGCGTCGCCGCCTTCCTCGACAAGCGGACGCCGGACTTCACGCGCGTCCCTCCCAGGATCTCCGGAACCTGATCCCGTCCCCGAAACCCTTGGAGCCCACCGTGCCCAGCCTGCCCACCGTGTCGGAAGCATTCATCGTCGGAGCCGTCCGCACCCCCGTCGGCCGCCGCAAGGGGGCACTCAGCGGCGTGCACCCCGCCGACCTCGGAGCCCATGTGCTGCGCGCCCTGCTGGAGCGCACCGGCGCCGACCCGGGCGCGGTCGACGACGTGTACTTCGGGTGTGTCAGCCAGATCGGCGCACAGACCGGGAACATCGCACGCACCGCCTGGCTGTCGGCGGGACTGCCGCAGCATGTCCCCGGCACCACCATCGACCGCCAGTGCGGCTCCTCCCAGCAGGCCGTGCACTTCGCCGCCCAGGCGGTCGGCTCCGGCGCCGCCGATCTGGTGGTCGCCGGTGGGGTGGAGGTGATGAGCCTGGTGCCCATCGCCAGCCCGATGTTCGTCGGCGAGCAGGCCGGCATGGGCAGCCCGTTCGCGGGGGACGGCTGGCGTGAGCACTTCGGGGACCAGGAGGTCTCGCAGTTCCGCGGGGCCGAGCTGATCGGCGAGAAGTGGGGCATCTCCCGTACGGACATGGAGCGGTTCGCGCTCACCAGCCACCAGCGGGCCCTCGCCGCCCAGGCCGACGGCGTCTTCGACGACGAGATCACCCCGGCGTTCGGGCTCGCCGCCGACGAGGGCCCGCGCGCCGACACCACGCTCGAGAAGATGGCGGGACTGAAGACCCTCACCGAGGACGGCCGGCTGACCGCCGCCGTCGCCAGCCAGATCTCCGACGGTGCCGCCGCCCTGCTGATCGCCTCCGGGGAGGCGGTACGCCGCCACGGTCTGACCCCGCTCGCACGCGTGCACACCATGGCCGTGGTCGGCTCCGACCCGATCCACATGCTGACCGGCCCGATCCCGGCCACCGAGAAGGTCCTGGACAGGGCCGGACTGTCGATCGATGAGATCGACCTGGTCGAGATCAACGAGGCCTTCGCCTCCGTGGTGCTGGCCTGGCAGAAGGAGATCGGCGCCGCCGAGGAACGGGTCAACGCCTTCGGCGGTGCCATCGCGCTCGGGCATCCGCTCGGCGCCACCGGCGCCCGGCTGATGACCACGCTCGTCCACCAGCTGCGCAGGACCGGCTCACGCTATGGGCTGCAGACGATGTGCGAGGGCGGTGGCATGGCCAATGCGACTGTGCTCGAGCGCCTTTGACCTGAAGTCGATTGGCAACTGAGTTCAGCTTGGGGCTACTCTCGGGTACCTACGAGGTGGGCGGCAGCCAGGAGACAGGTAGGTCATGGCGACAAGGATCGTTGAACCGGAAGCGGGACCGAGGTCCAAGCGTGCCGCCATTCTGGCGGCTGCCGTCGACTGTTTCGGCGAGACAGGGTTCGAGGCCACCAAGTGGTCCACGGTGGCGGAGCGGGTCGGCATCGGGCAGACGGCGCTGTACCACTACTTCGAGTCGAAGACCCACTGCCTGCTCACCATCATGCGGCTGGAGCTTCAGCGCTCCCACGACAAGTTCACGGAGGCGACCGCGGACGTCGCCGACCCGGTCGAGGCGCTGCGGGCGGCCGTACGCGCGGCGTACGACGTCTCCGACCAGGAGGTCCTGCAGATGCGCATCCTGCAGAACCACATGGACCTGCTCTCCGGCGCCCGGAAGTCCAAGCGTGAGGAGGCCGAGCGCGTCGCGGCCCGTCAGCTGGTCCAACTCGTCGAACGGGACTGGACGAACCTTCTCGTACGGGGCATGTCACAGGGCGCGTTCCCGCTGCGGGACGCGCAACTGCTGGGCTCGAGCGTGCTCGGTCTGATCGTCAGCGTCTGGCGGTGGTACCGGCCGTCGGGGCCGACACCGCTGTCGGAGGTCAGCGAACTGATCGAGGGTGCCTGCGTACGGATGGTCGCCACGTGACGTCCTGAGCGGCCCGCCCCGCTCTCCTCCTTGCCCCCTGCCGGACATCCGTCAGGGGGCTTCGTCGTTCCCGCTTCCGGCGCCGCGCTACCGCCGCGGAAGCTTCGTGACGCACTATTGCCAGGTCTGTTTCCACGGGATTACCATCCAAACTGAATTGAATTTGACTCAGGTTGATCTGAAGGGGCTCCTATGGCGTTGCGTGCGTACATGGCCAGCATGGACAGCGGGCGTCCCGAGCGGACACTGGACCTGCTCGAACCCGACTTCCGCTTCCTGATCGCCCTGCCGGGCAAGGAGGTCATCGGCAAGTCGAAGGAGGACTTCGCCGCATACATCGCCGGCCGCAATCCCGTGGACCGGGCGCACGAGATCCTGCGCTACAGCCGGGACGGCGACGTCGAAACCGTCTACGGAGTGGTGACGGAGGGCGGGCGGTACACCGGTTCCTTCCTGTCGGCAGCGGTCGTATCGCCCGGCGGACTCCTGGCGCGCTACCAGTCCTTCTTCACCACTTCCTTCGAGCTCGTCGACTGGTCCGGGCAGGCCACGAACGACAGGAGCCGGACATGACGGACACCTCGACCGCCGCCCCCTTCCTCACCGCATGGTTCGAGATCCTCGACGGGGACGAGCCGTCCAAGATCCTCGACCTGATCAGCGACGACTTCTCGCTCTCCATCCTGTTCTCCACCGGTGACGGCAACGCCACCGACTTCGCCGGCGACCGCGCGGCCCTCGTCGGCTACCTCGAACAGCGCGAGAAGGGCACCCGCACCCACCATCGGCTGTCGGCGACCACGCTCGGCCAGGACGAGCTGTTCCTGGGAGAGGTACGACGTGCCGGTGTCCCCGAGGCGAGCTTCGTCGCCGCGGGGCGGGTGAACGGCGAAGGCCGGCTGCAGCGTCTGCTGATCGGCCGCTCGTCCGAGATCCGCTTCGACTGACCACCCCTGTGACTCGAACACTGTGACCCGATCGCGTACGGAGGACCGTCATGTACAACCTCGTCCTGCTGGCAGCCCGGCCTCCGGAATGGACGCACGAGCAGTTCATCGAGTGGTGGCGCGGCGACCACGCGGAGCTGACCTACCGCCTGCCCGGACTGCGTTCCTGGCGGCACACCGAGATCGACGCCGCCCTGGAGCCGCGCTCCGAAGGCTGGGACGGAATCTCCGTGCTCGGCTTCGACTCCCCGGAAGACGTCAAGAAGGCCCTCGCGAGCCGCGAATGGGCCGATGCCGTGGCACAGGTCGGCGACATGAAGGGCCGCCGCATCGCGGTGATGGGGCACGAGGCGGAGATGTTCGGCGGCGTTCAGTAGACGGAGTTCGGCACAGCGCAGCGAGGGACAAGATGCGACAGGTAGTGCGGGAGTTCCAACAGAAGGCGGATCTGGCCGACTTCGTTGCGGTCATCGACGACACGGGCGTCCATACGGCACGGGAGCTGCTCGGCGAGGCCACGCGGCTGGCCGGAGCGCAGGCCATCGGCACGGCCGGCGGAGCGGGCGGCACCGTCCTGGTCCAGGCCGACAACTCATGGCGTACCGTCGCCGCCACTCTTGCCGTGGGCATGAGCGGAGGGGTGATCGCGGTGGTCAATCGGCACACCACACAGGCCGAGTTCGCCGCGGCCTGGGAGGACATCCGCCCGGACGCCGTCGTCGCCGAGCCCTCGGCGATCGACGAGTGGGCGGTGCCGGAACGGCTGCCGGGCCCGGAGCAGACCGTGCTCGACGGATGGAGGTGCCTGTCCGCACCCGGCGGGCGTGAGGTGTCGCGCTGGTCGGGCGGTGCCCTGATCGGCCTCACCTCCGGGTCGACCGGACGGCCCAAGGGCGTCGTACAGTCCGAGCCGGCCCTGCGCTATGCCGCCGAGAGCACCATCGCCGTCAACGGCCTGTCGCCCGGCGATGCCGTCGCCGCGATCGTGCCGCTGTCGTCGACGGCGGCGTACTGCTTCGGTGTCTACCTCTCCCTCCTGCTGGGCGGGCCGCTCGTGATGACGGGGAAGTGGGACAGGGCCGTCGTGCTGCGGCGGATGGCCGACGCCGACGTCCGCTGGACCATGTGCGTACCGACGATGGCGCTGCAGATGGGCACCGAGGCGGCCGGCTCCGGCATCCTCGGCGGCGTCCGGTCGATCACCGTCGGCGGCGGGCCGATGGATCGCAGCGCCCTGGCCCGCGCCGAACAGTCCCTGGGCACGAAGATCCTCCGCGTCTTCGGTATGTCCGAGTGCCTCGGCCACACCTCGCCGAGCCCCGACGACCCCGAGGAGATCCGGCTCGGCAGGGACGGCCGCCCCTTCCCGGGTACGCACGTGCGCGCGCTCACTCCCGACGGGCAGGTGGCCGGACCCGGCGTGACCGGCCGCGCGCAGGTGCGCGGTCCCTCCCTCTTCCTCGGCTACGCCCGCGACGGCAGGGTCGAGCCGGCGGCGCTGACGGAGGACGGCTATCTGCCCACCGGCGACCTGGTGATGACTCACGAGGACGGCTCCGTCAGCATCATGGGCCGCGAGAAGGACATCATCATCCGTGGCGGCCGCAATATCGACATCACCGAGATCGAGCGTGCGGTGGCGAGCTACCCGCGCGTGGCCAGGGCCTGTGTCGCGGCGGTTCCCGATGACGTGCTGGGCGAACGCGTGGCGCTGCTCGTCGTCACCGAGGACGGCGACGGCATCGAACTGGCCGAGGTGACCGGGCACCTGGAGAGTGTCGGTCTGTCCAAGACCAAGTGGCCCGAATTCGTGTACGGCATCGAGGAATTGCCCCAGACCAAGGTGGGCAAGCTCGACCGGAGCGGGGCCCGGGACCTGGCCGTCCGACTGCGTACCCGTACCGTCGACCAGGCCTGACGAGGCCACACATTCACGGACCGCACCGCCGCGCATGCCCTCCGGCATGATCCGCGGCGGTGCATCAGTCAAGGAGAGTCATGACAGCGCGGTTCGACCAGGGCCCGTGGGCCGCCGCCGGAGTCCAGACCGTACAGCCCGGAGTGCACCGCGTTCCCCTGCCACTGCCCAACGACGGCCTTCACGCCGTCAACGTCTACCTGCTGGAGGGCCTGGCCGACGACGACGGCATCGTCATGATCGACGGCGGCTGGGCGATCCCCGAGGCGCGCAAGGCGCTCGAGGAGGCCATGGCAGCCATCGGCCGCGACCTCGGCGACATCAGCCACATCCTGGTCACCCACATCCACCGCGACCACTACACGAATGCGGTGGAACTGCGCCGGCTGCTGGGCTCGCGCGTCTATCTCGGCGCGGGGGAACGCCCGGGCCTGGAGATGCTCGACCGGCTGCGCAGCGATGAACCCGCCGGCTCACTGGAGACCCTGCGCAGGGCCGGAGCGGGCGAACTGGCCGACCGTATCCAGGCGATGGACCACGGCGGCTACGACCCGAGCGTGTGGGAGGCTCCCGACCGCTGGCTCGCCGCGGAGACGCTCCGCTTCGGTGACCGAGAACTGCATGTCGTGCCGACTCCCGGACACACCAAGGGACATGTGGTCTTCCTGGACGAGCAGCGGGGGCTGCTGTTCTCCGGGGACCATGTGCTGCCGCACATCACGCCGTCCATCGGCTTCGAACTGGCCGAGCCGGGCGGCCGTCCGCTCGCCGACTACTTGGACTCGCTGCGGCTGATGAGCCGGTACGCCGACGCCCGCCTGCTGCCCGCGCACGGGCCGGTCGCCGACAGCGCGCACACCCGGGTCGCCGAACTGCTCGCCCACCACGACGACCGGCTGGCCAAGAGCCTGGCGGCGCTGGGTGAGGACACGCTCGACGCCCACGCGGTGGCTCGCAAGCTTGCATGGACGCGCAGGGAGGTGCCGTTCGGCGACCTCAGCGCCTTCAACCAGATGCTCGCGGTCAACGAGACGGCGGCGCACCTGGATGTCCTCGTACTGCACGGGCGGGCGACGGTGGCGTTCGTCGGCGGCGTGAACCAGTACACGCGCGTGCGCTGACATCGCACGAATGAGGGCGCGGCCGAGGAGGGGGTACGGCGGGTGCCTCGCCGCCCCGTCCGCTGTCGGTCTGTCGGTCAGCGCGCCGTCCAGCCCCCGTCCACGTACAGCTCGGAGCCGGTGACGAAGCTCGCGTCGCTCGAAGCGAGGAACGCCACCGTCCCCGCGACCTCGTCGGGCCGGCCAAGGCGTCCCATCGGGGTGCCCTCCAGCATCGCGGCGTGCCGGGGCGTGCCCCGCCACAGTTCGCGGGAGCGGGGTGTCTCGATGAAGCCGGGGTGGATGGAGTTGACGCGCACGCCGCGCGTGGCCCAGTGCAGTGCGGCGTTCTTCGTCATCAGCCGGACCGCGCCCTTGGCCGCGTGGTACGAGAACTGACTGCCGAAGCCGCCGACCGTACCGAAGATCGAGGCGATGTTGACGATCGAACCGCCGCCGGAGCGCTCGATCGCGGGCCCCGCGTACTTCATGCCCAGCCAGACACCGGTCTGGGTGACCGCGATGACCTTGTCCCAGGACTCCTGGGTCTCCGTCTCGACGGTCCGCAGCTCGGCGATGCCCGCGTTGTTGACGAGCACCGACAGGCCGCCCAGCTCGGCGACGACACGGTCGACCGCGGCGCGCCACGCCTGCTCGTCGCTGACGTCGAGCGCCAGGCCGAGCGCCCGCGCCCCGCCGTCCGTCAGCTCCTTCGCCAGCGCCTCGCAGCGGCCGGCGTCCACGTCGGTCACCGCCACCGCGGCACCCTCGTCGGCCAGCCGGCGCACGACGGCGTCACCTATGCCGCCGGTCGCGCCGGTGACCAGGGCGATCATTCCGGACAGTCGGTCTCGCACGGGCCCTCCTTCGTTCAGTGCGTACGTGCGTTCAGTGCGTCCGTGCCGGTGGTCACGGCAGCAGTTCAAGGCCCGAGCGCAGCAGTGCAGGTACAGCGGAGCCGACCCGGTCGAAGCCGGTGCCGACGGTCTGCCCCGCCGAGAAGCGGGCGTGGATGCCCTCGGCGATGACGGCGAGCTTGAAGCAGCCAAGGGCCTGGTAGAAGGCCAGGTCCGCGATGTCCCGGCCGGATCGCGCGGCATACCGCTCGGCCAGCTCCCGGCCCGAGGGGAAACCAGGGTTGGCCGTCGGGACATGGCGCGCCCCGAGCACCGGCTCACAGGTCGGGTCCCAGTACATGAGCAGCATCCCGAGGTCGGCGAGAGGATCGCCGAGCGTGGCCATCTCCCAGTCGACGATCGCCGCGATCCGCCCGAAGTCGCCGGGCGCCAGGATGGTGTTGTCCAGGCGGTAGTCGCCGTGCACGATCGCCGGAGTACCGCTGACGGGCAGGGCGCGGGCGAGCCGGCGGTGCAGCGCGTCGAGGTCGGGCAGCGTACGGGTGGCGACCTTGTCCCACTGGCTGCGCCACCGCCGCACCTGGCGCTCGAGATAGCCGTCGGGACGGCCGAAGCCGCCGAGTCCGACATCGGCCGGGTCGACGGAGTGCAGTGCCACCAGGGCGTCCACGAGTGCCTCGGCGCTGTGTCGTGCGTTGGCCGGCGGCAGCTCGGCGGCCTCGTCGCCGTCGCGCAGCACGGCGCCCTCGACGAAGTCGACGACGCAGAACGGCGCCCCGATCACCGCCGGGTCGGTGCACGACAGCACGGCCCGCGCCACGGGCACCCCGGTGCCGTCGAGCGCCGCGACGACGCGGTACTCGCGGTCCATGTCGTGTGCGGTCGGCGTGAGTACGCCCAGCGGTGGTCGGCGCAGCACCCACCGGTGCGTCCCGTCGGTCACGTCGTAGGTGAGATTGGAGCGCCCGCCGTGCAGCGGCTTCACCCTCAACGGGCCCGCGCACTCCGGTACGTGGCGCTCGAAGTAGCGCTGCAGGCCAGGACCGTCGATGCCGATGACAGTCATGTCGGGGGCGGTTGTCGCTGTCTCGGGTGCGGTCATCGTCCGGCCCTCCGCTCGCGCGCCGCCCGCACCGCGCGCTTGGCGATGGCCCAGCGGTGGGTCTCGGACGGGCCGTCGTAGATACGGAACGGGCGCACCTCGCGGTACAGCCGCGACAGCGGCGCGTCCCCCGAGATGCCGAGCGCGCCGCACACCTGCACGGCCCGGTCGACGACCCGGTTCACCGCCTCGGAGACGTACGTCTTGGCGATCGAGGTGTGCTGGGCGGCCGAGCGGCCCTGGTCCAGTTCCCAGCAGGCCCGCCACAGCACCGCTCGGCTGGTCTCGATGTCGATCTCGGAGTCGGCCAGCAGCTGCTGCACCATGCCCAGTTCGGCGAGCGGGCGGCCGAAGGCCGAGCGGTCCGCCGCGCGCTCCAGGGCGATGTCCTGTGCCCGGCGCGCCACCCCCAGCCAGCGCATGCAGTGCGTCATACGGGCGGGGCCGAGACGCACCTGCGCCTGCGTGAAGCCCTGGTCCACCCGGCCCAGCACGGCGTCGTCGCCGACCTCGCAGCCGTCGAGGACGACCTCGCTGTGCCCGCCGAACAGGCCCTGGTCCAGGGTGTCGATGTTCCGGACGATCTTCATGCCGGGGTTGTCGGCGTCGACGAGGAACATCGTCGCGCCGCCCGCGTCCCCGGGGACGCCGCTGGTGCGGGCCATGCAGATGGCGAAGGCGGCCCCGTCGGCGCCGCTGATGAACCACTTGCGGCCGTCGATCCGCCAGCCGCCCCCGGTCCTCGTCGCGGTGGTGGCCAGCGCACGGGGATCGGATCCGGCGCCCGGCGCCGGCTCGGTCATCGCGAAGCAGGAACGCGCCTCACCGGCCGCCAGCGGGCGCAGGTACCGCTCCTTCTGCCCCTCGGTGGCGACCACTTCGAGCAGGTGCATATTGCCCTCGTCGGGCGCCGCGCAGTTGAGCGCGAGCGGGCCAAGCAGCGAGTACCCGGCCGCCTCGAACACCACGGCCTGCCCGCAGAGATCAAGGCCGAGCCCGCCCCACTCCGCGCCCACGTGCGGAGCGAACACCTCCGCCGCCCTGGCCGCCTCCTGCAGCCTGCGCCGCAGCGGCTCCGGTCCGTCATGGACGTTCCCGTCGCACGCCTGCTCCTCGGGCAGCACGACCTCCCGTACGAATTCGGTGGTGCGCCGTGCGATGTCGGCGACCCTCTCGTCGATCGAGAACCCGATGGACACCTTGACCCCTGACTTCGGCTACTAAGCATTAGCCATCACAAGTGTAGATGGGTGAGTGTGTCAATAGTGCTGCTGAAAACTTGGCAATTGAGGGGCTAGCTGTGGCTAATTGAAGGTAGCTCGCATAGATTCCCTGTCGAGAGATGTTCGTGTCTCAATGGGACAGGTGTCCCGACGGGACATGATGGGTGTACGGTGAAACTCATGAAGGCGAAGGAGCCGGGCACCGGCATACCAGCCGGCGCACCGGCCGAGGACCGCAGGCAGCGCAAGGCCCGGCAGACACGGGAGGCGATGGCCACCGCGGCCGTCGACCTGATCCTCGAACACGGCGTCGCGGCCGTCACCGTCGAGGCGATCGCCGAGCGCGCCGATGTCACGCGCCGCACCTTCAGCCGCCACTTCCAGGGCAAGGAGGACGCGGCGCTGGACTTCACCCGGGCCGACGGGACTCGCATCAACGCCGCTCTGCGGGGACGCCCCGTCGACGAGCCACCGCTGATCGCCTACCGCAACGCCGTGGGGGAGTGGCTCGCCGCCCGGGAATCGCTGGGCAAGCGCGCCTACGTGCGGTGGCGTGAACTGCTACGGCTTGTAGACGCCGAACCGACGCTGTTCGCCGCGTACGAGCGGATCCGGGTCGACGCCCAGGACGAGTCGATCGCGGTCATCGCCGACCGGCTCGGCACCGACCCCGGCCAGGACATGCGCCCCGCCGTCGTCGTTGGGGCCGCCGCCGGGGTGCTGAGCGCCGCCCTGCGCACGTGGGCGCGGCAGGAGCACCAGGACGACCAGGGCGCGGCAGGACTTCCGGCCTGGGTGAACCGCGCCTTCGACACCCTCACCGAACAGGCGGCCGGAGCCGTCGGCCGCGATGTGGCCGCAGCTTCCTCCCACCCCCCCCACCCCACCCCCGAAAGGAAAGAGGGACCATGAGCACCACCGAATACGCCACCGAGTTCGACGGCAGGACAGCCTTCGTCACCGGCTCCGCCTCCGGCATCGGCCTCGCCGTCGCCCGCCGACTGGGCCAGAGCGGCGCGGCGGTCGTCATCGCCGACTACAACCTCGAAGGCGCCGAAGAGGCCGCGGAGCAGCTGAAGTCGGAGGGCATCAAGGCGGCCGCCGTACGCGTGGACGTCTCCGACGCCGCCTCGGTCGAGGCCGCCGTACGCTTCACCGTCGACACCTTCGGCGCCCTGCACCTGGCCGTGAACAACGCGGGCATCGGCGCCGACGGCACCCCCGTCGGCGAGTACGACATCGACGTCTGGAACCGTGTCGTGCGCACCGATCTCGACGGCGTCTTCTACTCGATGCGCTACGAGATCCCCGCCATGCAGGCCGCCGGTGCGGGCGCCATCGTCAACGTCGCGTCCATCCTCGGCTCCGTCGGCTGGGCGGGCTCCTCGGCCTACGTCGCCGCCAAGCACGGCGTCCTCGGCCTGACCAAGGCTGCCGCGCTCGAGTACGCCGACAAGGGCATCCGTATCAACGCCGTCGGCCCCGGCTTCATCGAGACCCCCGCCCTGCAGGCCATGGACCAGGACGCCTACAACGGCCTCACCGCCCTGCACGCCACCGGCCGCCTGGGCCGCCCCGAGGAGGTCGCCGACCTGGTCGCCTTCCTCCTCTCCGACCGCGCGTCCTTCATCCACGGCAGCTACCACCTCGTCGACGGCGGCTACACCGCCCGCTGAACGAGCGCTGTCCCGACCACCGGTCGTGGGAGGTCAGGGCCCGATCCGAGGTGTGAGCAACTGGCGCATCGACTGGGCGGCGCGTACGGCGGCGTCTGCGCAGCAGTTGTTGAACAGGACGTGGAGTTCGTCGCAACGGCCGGCCATCGAGTGCAGCCGTGGTAACCACTCCGCCAGTTCGTCGGTCGTGTACGTGTGCCGGAACCGGTCCTCCTTGCTGCCGATTCCCCACGACTGGCTCCGCCCGTGAAAGCGTGCGACCGCCAGCCGGGGCGTGGTGACGGTGGTGACCGGAGGGACCGCGTCGGGCACCGACTGCGCCATGTCCACAGCCACAGCGCTCATGCCCAGCCGTGCGAGCAACTGTGAGGACGCGTCCCGCCGTTCCGCCCGCCACCACTCGGGATGCCGGAACTCCACGGCGACCGGCCACCCTTCCGTGCGCTGCGCGCACTGGTGCAGGACGGCTTCGGCGCGGGCACCGGGCCTGAACCAGGGCGGAAACTGGAACAGTACGGTGCCCAGCCGTCCGGCCCGCCGCAGCGGTTCGAGCGCCGTGGCGAACCGCTGCCACACCTCGTCCAGCAGCCCGGGCTCCGTGGCGTCTCGGGCGTGGGCCTCCTGCAGATCGACGGGCAGGGCTGCGGCGCGTGTCCGATGCCCCGTGAGCAGCGAAAAGGCCTTTACGTCGAACCGGAAGCCGTTCGGTGTCCGCTCCGCCCACAGACCGCTGTTGCGCTCTCTGGGCAGGCCGTAGTAAGTGGCGTCCACCTCCACCAGGGGGAACTGTTCCGCGTAGTACTGCAGCCGCCCCGCCGCGTCCCGCCGCCCGGGCGGGTACCAGCCACTGGACATCAGTGCCGGATCCGTCCAGGAACATGTGCCGACCAGAATCCTGCCCATGTCCGACCGGTAGCCCGGGATCGCCGCTCGACACGTCTGCGAAGCCCGCCCGTGGATGTCAGGAGTTGCGCGGAGTCACCAGGCCGGATTCGTAGGCGAGGACCACGAGTTGAGCGCGGTCACGGGCGTGGAGCTTGGCCATGGCCCGGTTGACATGGGTTTTCGCGGTCATCGGGCTGATCACCATGCGGTCGGCGATCTGGTCGTTGGACAGTCCCTGCGCGACCAGGGCGACGGCCTCACGTTCGCGGCTGGTCAGCCCTTCCAGCGCCGTACCGGTGTCGGTGGGGAGGGGCTGGGTGACGTACCGGTTGATCAGCTTGCGGGTGATCGACGGTGCGAGCAGGGCGTCCCCCCGCGCGGCGACGCGTACCGCGTGCAGGAGGTCTTCCGGCACGATGTCCTTGACCAGGAATCCGGCGGCGCCGGCGCGCAGCGCGTGGAAGACGTATTCGTCCAGGCCGTAGTTGGTCAGGATGACGACGTGCACCTGGGCCAGGGCCGGGTCGGCGGCGATGCGCCGGGTCGCCTCGATGCCGTCGACGACCGGCATCTGGATGTCGATGAGCACGATGTCGGGCAGGTGTTCCCTGGCGAGCTCCAGGCCCGCCTTCCCGTCGGCGGCCTCGGCCACCACCTCGATGTCGTCTTCGAGGTCGAGGAGCGCGCGGAATCCGCTGCGAATGAGCGGCTGGTCGTCGACCAGCAGGACGCGGATCATGACGTCTGGTCCACGGGGAGTTCGGCCTGGACGGTGAAGCCGTGCTCGCCGCGCGGTTCGGCGCGCAGCCGGCCGCCGAGCGCGGTGACGCGTTCACGCATGCCGAGCAGCCCGATACCGGGCGTCAGGGCGGTGTCCGGCGTGGCCTTGCCGTCGTCATCGACCTGTATGGCGAGGGCGTCCGGCCGGTAGTCGATCCGGACCGACGCCGTGGCGGCGGAGGCGTGCCGGGCGATGTTGGTCAGCGATTCCTGAACGATCCGGTAGGCGGTCCGGCCCACCGCGGCCGGCACCTCGTGCCGCTGTCCTTCGATCGTCAGCGTCGCCTCCAGGCCGGCCCTGCCGGCCCGCTCCACCAGTTCCGGGATGTGATCGAGCCCGCGTGGCGGGGCTGTGTCGTCGTCGCGCAGCGCCTCCAGGGTCGCGCGCAGCTCCCGGCTCGCCTCACGTCCGGCCTCCTGGATCGCCAGCAGCGTCTCCGGCACCGATTCGCCGCGCCTGCGGGCCACATGGACGGCGACTTCGGCCTGCAACTTGATGATCGAGATCTGGTGGGTGAGCGAATCGTGCAGCTCGCGCGCGATGTGCAGCCGCTCCTCATCGGCGCGGCGCCGTGCGGTCTCCTCCCGGGTGCGCTCGGCTTCGTCCGCCCGCCGCTCGGCCTGCCGCAGCGCTTCCCCCGCGGCGCCGGCGGCGATCAGCCAGGCCAGCTCGAGGGCGCCCCGGGCCTGTGTGAACGCCTCGCCCGTGTCGTGCAGGCCCGAGGCCAGGGCCGCGAGAGGGAGAGCGGCCAGCATGGCCACACTCGCCACCATCGTGATCGTGCGGTGTCCGGCTCGCACGGCCGCGTACACCGCGAACAGGTACGCGACGGCAGGCACGTCGAAACCGGCCGCCTGGTAGCCCACCGCGCACAGCCCGGTGACGGCCAGGACGGGAATCGGAGCGCGGCGGCGCGCGGCCAGCGCCAGGCCGCCGGCCGCCAGCAGCGCATGGCCGAGCACGTCGAGGCTCGTGGCGGAGTCCTGCCCGGACAGCCCGGTGACCAGCAGCGCCGCCGCCACGCCGACGGCGATCACCCAGTCACTGACGCCGGCTGGGACACCGAGCCGTCTTGGGTCCATGCGCGCACCCTAGCCCGATGCCGTCGCGGGCGAGTCCCGCTCGCGGACGAGCAGTCGACTACCGCGCCTGCGGTACCTGCGCGGCTTCTGCAGCGTCCGCGGTAGCCGTGTGCGCCATCGGCGGCAGCGCAAAGTGCCTGCGTCTGCTGGACGACTTGCGGTGGGTCCGGCGGACATGCTCGGACGACATCAAGTCGTAGCAGGAACAGGAAAAGGAGCACCTCATGTCGGTTCGACGTGTGCTTGCCGTGGCCGGAACCGCCCTGACCGGAGTTGTCGGGCTTGCCGCACCGGCGGCCGCGAACGCCGCGGTCCAGCCGGTCGCCGCCGACGCCTACACCATGACCGGCGGGCGGCTCGTGGGCACCGTGGCCGCACTGGTGGCGCTGGCCGGTGTGGTCGTCGGCGGGCTGGCTCTGGCCCGCCCCGCCGGTCGTACCGGGAACGGCAATGGGAAGAGGCGGGTCATCGTGGCCCTGGTGGCGGGCCTGACCGGCATGGTCATCGGCGCGCTGAATCTGGCCGTCGCCGACGGCGGTCCCGGCACCGGCAACGGAGTGGTCGGCGGCGCCGCGGCCCTGGTGCTGGGGCTGATCGCCATGGTCATCGGCGGGCTGGCGCTGGCCCGCTCCCGCCGCACCGGCCGACCGGCTGGCCGCCCCGAATACGAGCGTGCGTCCGGATAAGACGGCGAGAGGGCTCGACGGCCAGAGTCTGACTCTTCCCTCTCTTCCCTGAGTCAGCGTGCCGGGCCGCCGGGCCGTATCCCGCGTCGATGATCGGCCGTTCAGGTGGGACGGCGTACACAGCAGCACCGGCTCGGCCGTGGGGCGATGCCCCTGGCAGGAGGCCGGTGCTGCTCGATGTCCGTTCGTTCAGCGGGGGACCAGCAGGCCACGGCTGCGCAGCACCCGCCGCTCCAGCGGGCTGAAGAGCAGCAGGTCGATGGCGATACCGACGAGCAGGATCAGGAAGATGGCCAGGAACACCTGCGACATGCTGCTGTTGTTGCGCCCGTTCTCCAGCAACTGGCCGAGACCGACGCCGAGTTCGGGCGAGGAGGCGATGATCTCGGCGGCCATCAGTGACCGCCAGGAGAACGCCCAGCCCTGCTTGAGGCCGGCCAGATAGCCGGGCAGTGCCCCCGGCATCACGATGTGCCAGGCCTCGCGCAGCCCGGTCGCGCCCAGTGTCCGCCCGGCGCGCAGGAACAGCGGCGGGATCTGGTCGATGCCCGCGACGAGGCCGTTGGCGATGGACGGGACCGCGCCGAGCAGGATCACGGCGTACATCATCGAGTTGTTGAGGCCCAGCCAGAGCACGGCGGGGGGCACCCAGGCCACCGACGGCAGCGACTGCAGACCGGACAGGATGGGGCCGATGGCCGCCCGGACGAATCTCACCCGGGCGACCAGCAGGCCGAGCGGCGTCCCGATGGCCAGTGCCATCAGGAAGCCGAGCAGACCGCGCGAGACGCTGGTCCAGATGTAGTCGAGGAGGGTGCCCTGCAGCCAGGCTTCGGTCACCTCGTCCCACACCGCGGACGGCGAGGGCAGCTTGTAGTCGGGGGCGGCGTCGGCCCACACCAGCAGCTGCCAGACCACCAGCACCAGTGCGACGGCGGTGACAGGCGGCAGGACTTTGCGCCTGAGGGTTTCGCGGAGCGGAGTACGCCCGGCCTGCACCGAGTCCAGTGCGTCGAGCCCGGCCTCAAGTCCCGCCAGATCGTTCGGGTCCTGGGGCTCCTCGGCTGCCGGGGAGCCGTCCTTCTTGAACTCGACGGCGTCGTCGGTCCTGATTTCGACCTTGGTTTCGACGCCGTTGTCAGTGCTGGCCATGGCGGCGGATCTCCCCACGCAGTTCTTCGGTGATCTCGACGGACAGCTCGGCGACCGCGCTGTCCTCGATACGGCGTGGCTGCGGAATGCCGACCGTCCACTCCCGCGCGATACGACCCGGGCGGGAGGACAACAGCACCACCCGCTGCGCCAGCCGCACCGCCTCCCGCACGTTGTGCGTCACGAACAGCACCGACACTCCGGTCTCACGCCAGATACGGGTCAGCTCGTCGTGCAGCACGTCCCGGGTGATGGCGTCCAGCGCCGCGAACGGCTCGTCCATCAGCAGCAGTCGGCTGTCCTGGGCCAGCGCACGGGCCAGGGCGACGCGTTGCCGCATACCGCCCGACAGTTCGTGCACCCGCTTGCGGTGCGCGCCCTGCAGCCGTACGAGTTCCAGCAGCCGTTCCGCCTCCTGCCGGCGCTCCGGCCCCGCGACCCCGCGCAGCTTCAGCGCGAGCTCGATGTTCTTGCCCGCGGTCAGCCACGGGAACAGTGCGTGCTCCTGGAACATCAGGGCGGGCCTGCCGTCCGTGCCGATCGAGCCGGCGGACGGCAGGTCAAGGCCCGCGACCAGGTTGAGCAGCGTGGACTTGCCGCAGCCGGAGGCCCCCAGGAGGGTGACGAACTCGCCCGGTGCGACATCGAGTGTGATGTCGTCCAGCACGAGTTGCTGTCCGCCGGGGGTGCCCGGTGCGGGGAAGGACTTCGAGACGTGCTCGATCCGGGCGGCGTGTGTCACCGCCGTGGCGTCCTCGGCGGCCTTGGTGATCGCGGTGGCCATGGTCGTCACCTCCTGGGAACTCATCGGGTCCGGTGTCCGGTTGTCGTTACTCGGCGCCGAGACCGGCGTCGTCGACCTCGTCCTTGCCCTCGGCCTTGAGGACCTTGTTGAGCGGCGTGAGGTCGTAGATGCCCTTCAGGTCGGGCTTCTCCAGCAGGCCGGCCTTCACCGCGTGGTCCGCCTCGGTGCCGAGGGTCGAGGCCAGCGGGTCGTCGAGGAAGGTGATGGACTTCCAGGCCGGGTCGATGACCTCGGCGGGCAGCGCCTTGCCGGACTCCGCCTTGAGCGCCTCGTTGGCGGACGCCTTGGCCTTCTCCGGGTTGGCGTTGATCCACTCATTCGTCTTCACCGAGCCGCGCAGCACGGCCTCGACGACGTCAGGGTGCTCCTTCAGGAACTTCTGCGACACGATGATGTTGGTGATCACGAACTTCTTGTCCGGCCACAGGTCGGCCTCGTCGAGCAGTACCTTGCCGCCCTCGGCGACCAGCTTGGACGCGGTCGGCTCCGGTACCCAGGCGCCGTCGATCGAGCCCGACTTGTAGGCGTCCGGGGTGACCTTGTTGTCCGTGCGGACCACTGAGACGTCGCCCTGGCCGCTCTCCGCGTCGACCGTCCAGCCCTTCTCCGCGATCCAGTTGAGGAACGCGACGTCCTGGGTGTTGCCGAGCTGCGGCGTGGCGATCTTCTTGCCCTTGACGTCGTCCAAGGTCTTGATCTTGTCCGGGTTGACGACGAGCTTCACACCGCCGGAGGCCGAACCGCCGATGATGTGCAGGTTCTTGCCGTTCGACTTGGTGTAGCCGTTGATCGCCGGGGAGGGGCCGATCCAGCCGATGTCGATGGAGCCGGAGTTGAGCGCCTCGATCTCGGAGGGGCCCGCGTTGAAGGTCGAGTACTGGGCTTTCGTACCGCCCAACTCCTTCTGGAAGAAGCCCTTCTCATTGCCTACGAGAGCGGTGGCGTGCGTGAGGTTGGGGAAGTAGCCGATCTTCACTTCGTCGGCGGAGAGCTTCTTGGCATCCGCCGCCACCTCGGTCTGCTTGCCGTCGTCAGTGGCGTCGGAACCGTAGCCGCAGGCGGTCAGGAGGAGGGGGAGCGCGGCTATGACGGCGATGGTGCGCAGGGTGGTGACTGGTCTTGCGGCAGACACGGAGGTGTCCTCTCAGGGAATGGGCGATCAGGGAGGTACGGAAACGCCAGGCGTGAAGCGGCAGTTGGCACGCACCGGCACTCCACTCGCCAGCCCTGGGCGGCAGGAATGCCGCAGCGGGCTGAGAAGCCGAGAAAGGGAGGCCGGACGGGCTCAGGCGGGCCGACAGATGGCGCTGGACGTACGGCCGAGGTCGATGTGGCGACGCGAGGTCAGCAGGGGTAGCGACCGGTCTGCGCGATTGAGCGTTCTCATGGCCACCCCACAGATCCCTAGTTTTCCTACCTGGTTGATGGGGATCGTGGCAGAAGAAGGCCTCCACCCCAAGGGGGTGTTCACATGGCGGACTATGCGATCTCGATTATTGAGATCACGGGTAAACGGTCCAGTGTGTCAGGGGTTTACCCAGGCTCGTCGTCTCCCTGACGTCACCGCCTCCGGTCAGGCGGGCAGGACGAACGGAGGGTGGGCACCGTTGAGGAAATAGTCGCCGACGTCGCGGAGCCGGTGACCGACGGGCTCGTACAGGGTGTGGGTCCGGGCATTGCGCCAGAAGCGGTCGAAGCCCAGCCGCGAGGAGGCGGAGCGGGCGCCGATGATGTCGAGGGCGCGGGTGGTCGACTCCTGTACGGCCCTGGACGCGGCGGCTTCGGCCATGGCCACGAGGACGGAGATGTCCGCGTACTCGTCGTAGGTGAGGTCTTCGCCGCGTGCCAGCCCGCCGTGCACGGCGTCCAGTGCTTGATCGGTGAGCGCGGACGCGGAGCGGGTGAGGACGGTGAGTTCTCCGTAGGCAGTCAGCATCTGCGGGTCGTGGGGAGTGCCGACCGGCCAGGCGGGGTGCCAGGGTGCGTGGCCCGTCCTGCTGTACTCGCGGGCTTCGGCGAGCACTCCCTCGGCCATGCCGAGAAGAAGCTGGACGGAGACGAGACGTCCGACCGGAGATGCCAGGGCGGCCAGGGGCGACAGGATGTCCTCGTCCGCGGACAAGGAGCCGAGTACGTCGTCGGCGGCGACCGGTACGGCGTCGAACTCCACACTCCCGCCGGCCGCGAGCCGCTGACCGAAGACATCGGCGTCGGCGTCGATCCGCACACCGTGATGGGCGGGATCGACAACGACCGCGAGTGGTTCGCCGGTGTCGGCCCGCACGGCCCGCACGGCGAGGCGGTCGGCGACCAGGACCCCGGTGGCATAGCTCTGCCGACCGTCGAGCACCTGGCCGTCGGCTGTCCCGGCCAGCGTCAGAGGCAGTTCCTGACGGGCGAAACCACCACCCCAGCACCACTGCTCCGCCGCGGACCGCTTCCCGAGCTGCGCGGCGAGAGCCGGGCCGGACAGGAACCGGGCGCTCCACGACATGAAGTAATGACAGCCGAGCAGTTGACCGATCGCACCGTCGGCCGCGGCGATCTCCCGGACAACGGCGTAGGCCGTGGGCCAGTCCGCGCCGCCTCCCCCGGACTCGGCCGGTATCAGGAGCGTCAGCAGTCCCGCCTCGCGCAGCCGGGACACCTCGTCGAGCGGGGCCTTGCCTGCCTGCTCCCTGGTCACCGCATCCGTGGCCAGGTCGTCCGCCGCCTCGCGGGCCACGCGCAGCCAGTGCGCACGGTCGGGCCCTGTCCGGTCGGATGGCGAGACGGGGCGGGACGGCGCAGAGGCAACGCCCATGGCAGTGGTCTCCTCGAGGTCGGCCGCAGAGCGCGGCGTTGCGGATGACGTCGGCACCGCTCTACGCGGCGTCGCCCATCAGGAGTGTGTCGGGCCGTCAGGCGCAGTGGATCTCATCCTGCGCATCCTCGCCGGGCACCGTCAAGACTTCCCTAGTAATCCAATAGGAAAAGTGTGAAAGGGTTCACGCCCCTGAAGGAGCTCACACCCTGATGGGTCGTCCGTCCCCCGGAGGCGGCGCCGTCTCGGCCTCGGTGGTGCTCAGGGCGCGCAGGAGCGCTCGGGCCACCGCGTCGTTCTGCCGGAAGGCGGGGGCGTCGGTGCGGGGGCGGGCGAAGGCGGCGACGGCCCGGCTGTTGGTGGGGGCGCCGAGAGCGATACGGCGAGGGTGAGGACCGCCGAAGGCGGGGTCGATGACGTGGCTGTCGGCGGGAGAGACGGTCAGGAGGCCGGAGCGATGGGTGTGGACGGGGTCGGCGACGACCTCCTCGGCGAGCGCGCCTTCCCGGTACAGGCCACGCAGGAGCGGGTCCTCGCTACGGGCCAGGGAAGGGCCGGGCAGGTACGCCTCGATCAGCGCCGTGGCGCGGACCGAACGGCCGGGCACGGTGGGGCTGGTCGCGGTGAACGTACCCGTGGCTTCGTCGGTGCCGATCCGGATGCCCGCGCCGACGAAGTGGACGACGCCGGCCCGGGACAGCGCGAGGAGTTGGCGCAGGCGGAAGCCGGGCGGGCCGGAGGCGAGGAAGCTGAAGAAACCGTGCCACCAACCGTCGAGATCGTCGGCGACCGAACGGGCGGTGAGCCGACCGGAGGCGACGAGGCGGGGCAGCTGGCCGTAGACGGAGAGCAGGGCGAGGAACGCTCCGAGGTCGGCGCTGAACTCCGGGTCCTCGCGGCGGGCGACGTCCTGGGCGATGTGGCCGCGCAGGTGGTCCTGGAAGGCGTCCGGCGTCGGGAAGGTGAGGCCGTCCAGCGGGTGGTCGAGGGCCTCGAAGTCCAGTCGGTCCGCCGGGTCAGGCACGGCCGTGGCGACGAGGTCGGCCATGTCGTCGGCGTACCAGTCGAGTTGGCCGTAGGCGGCGGCGAAGTCCGGCCAGGGGACGGCCGTTCGCCCGGGGTGGGCATGGAACAGTTCGTGGTAGTGGCCGAAGCCGATCTCCTTGGCCATCAGCGGCCACACGTCGCGGCGCAGGTCCAGGAGGCGGTTCTCGGCGAGCAGCGCGTCGACCGCCTCGGGGCCGAAGTGGCGCGGCAGCGGGGGACGGGGGCCCTGGAGCCGGTAGCGGGTCTTGGAGTGGTACGGCACCCCGCGCCGTGATCCGACGTGGATGACGGGTTCGCGGCCGGAAGGGAGGTAGGTGAGGGTGCCGTCGGGTTCGGTGCGGTAGGTGCCGCCGCGGCCCTCGGTGAGCATCGCCATCAGGTCGATGAAGGCCAGCCCGAAGCCGCGCAGGATGACGTGTTCGCCGGGCCGCAGTCCTGACAGGTCGGCGTCGGCGGAGAAGTCCGGTGGAAGGTGGAAGCGGCTGTGGCGGCGGGCGAAGGCGGCGTGGGCGTGGTGCTCGGCGGTGGGGGCGGACCCCAGGTGGCCCTGGGCGAGCACCACCAGGTCGGCGGTGAGCGGGGTGGCGTGGCCGGCCAGGTGCACGTGCTGAGGTCCGTCGGGGGGACCGGTGACGGCGGTCGCGGTGGTGCGGTGCCATTCGACGGTGACCGAGGGCGGCAGCTCGGCCAGTGCATTGCGGAAGACCCAGTTCAGGTAGGCGCTCTGGGCGCGGCGGGTGGGGAAGTCGGTCCCTGCGAGCGTGCGGAGTTCGGCCAGTACGTCCGGGTCGGCCGGCGGTGGGGACACCCCCTGGTCATGAGGGCCGCCCCGCTCATGCGGGTTCCCGAACCGGGCGGCCCACTCGGCCAGCGAGGGGCCCGGCCGCACCGGGCCCTCGATCGTGGACGACTCGTCGGTGAACATGGTGACGTCCTCGGCCATGGAGTTCATCCGCAGCAGCGGCGACTGCTCGCGCCGCCAGATCCGGCCCGGCCCTGGCGGGTGCGGATCCACCAGGTGGATATGCAACTCCCGTCTGCCGTCCCACAGTTCGGGGGCATTGGCGGCGATCCGCTCCAGCAGACCGGTGGCGCGTGGACCCGCACCGACGACGACCAGGACGGCCGTGGAGGGAGTGCTGCTCACCGGTCACCGCCGATCGTGGAGCCGGCGTCGGGGGCCGTTGCCGCGCCCAGCCGCGTGCGTACGGTGGCCAGGCGACCGCGCAGCCGCTGCAGTGGAGTGGGCGGCAGCGCGCGGGAGTTGCCGCGCGCGTAGTGCCGCTCGACGTAGTACTGACCCGTGCTCAGCACGCTCGTGACCGCGATGTACCAGAGCGTGGCGACCATCAGCAACGGGATGACCTGGTACGTCTGGTTGTAGATCAGCTGCGCCGAATACAGCAGGTCGTGCACGGCCAGCACGCTGACGATGCTGGTGCCCTTGAGGGTGCCGATCAGCATGTTCCCGGCGGTCGGCACGATGGAGCGCATCGCCTGGGGAACGACGATCCGGCGCAGGGTACGGCGCCTGCTCAGGCCGAGTGCCTGCGCGGCCTCGGTCTGGCCGGAGTCGACGGAGAGGATGCCGCCGCGCACCACCTCCGCGGCATAGGCGGTTTCGTGCAGGGTCAGGCCGATGACGGCGGTGAGGGTGGGGCCGAGCAGGTTCACCGTCTTGACGGTGACGAACTCCGGGCCGAACGGGATGCCGAGACCGAGCGTCGGATACAGGGCGCCGATGTTGAACCAGAACAGCAGCTGCACCAGCAGCGGAGTGGACCGGAAGATCCACACATAGCCCCAACTCAGCGTGCGCAGCACCGGATTGGCGGACAGCCGCATCACCGCCAGCACGGTGCCCAGCAGGAAACCGAGCACCATCACCGCACCGGTCAGCCACAGGGTCAGCAGCAGTCCGTCGAGCACGGCGGCGGTGGTGAAGTACCGGCCCACCACGTCCCATTGGAAGGCCTCGTTGCGGACCACGGAGTTGAGCACCATCGCGAAGACCAGCAGCGCGGCGGCAGCCGTCGCCCAGCGGCCGATGTGCCGGCGCGGCACGATCCGTGGCAGATCGGGTCCGGGGGCGCCGGCCCGCTCCGGGGGCTTTGTGGCAGGGGCTGATGTGACATCTGAAGGCGTGACCATCGGGAGGCTCTCCGGGGGAGGGAGTCGCTGGCGTGGGTGACCACCCGGTGGCACTCGTGGAGGTGCGCAGCGGCACAGGCGCTACGCGGGTACGGTGCGGCCGGGGCTCGGCGTCGTCACATTCGCCACGTCCCTCAACGCGGCCGGAGAGGCTGCCGCGCAGGGCGGAGCCGGTCCGTCGTCGATCGTATGTGCCCACAGCACGGATATGTCAACAACGCGTGGATGAGGGCTGGTCGAGGCGGTCCGGCATCCGGGTGCCGCTTGACGAGGAGCACGATGTACTGCTCAATTGATCGCATGAACGCCCAGCAGCGCTTGGTCTCGCGCGACCACATCGACTTCGGTCGGGTGTGGTCCGCGGCGTGTTGCGCCTGACTCGGCAGCGGGCCGTCTGACCGGCCCTTCCCTCCCTCGGTGACCCCGTCGCGGGCCGAGTTGTCTCTTTACGCGCGCTGCCGCACCACTGCTTCTCCCGACGCCCGGCGTCGTCACGCCCGTACCGACTCGTCTTTCTGACGGACAGTCACTCATGCCTGCACGCACGGCCGTTCCGTCATGCCTGCGTGCGGTCGCTTCCGAAAGGCCACTCCCATGCCCGTGGAATTCCTCGGCATCGCCGCCACCAACGACGGCTCCGAAACCACACCGCGCTCCGGCGCCGCCTTCGACAAGCAGTACACGCTCCGGCTCGCCCGGGCGCACGAGGACCACGGCTGGGACCGGGTGCTGTTCGCCTACGGCTCCGGATCGCCGGATCCGGCGCCGGCCGCCGCGTACATCGCGAGCCGCCTCGACCGCCTCCAGATTCTGCTCGCCCACCGGCCCAACGTCTCCTACCCCACCTACGCCGCCAAGACGTTCGCCACCCTCGACCAGATCAGCGAGGGCCGGCTGACGGTGCACTTCATCACCGGCGGCAACGACCACGAGCAGGGCCGCGAAGGGGACACCCTCACCAAGGACGAGCGCTACGCCCGCACCCGCGAGTACATCCGGATCGTCAAGAAGATCTGGACCACCCACGAGGCCTTCGACCACGAGGGCGAGTACTACCGCTTCCACGACTTCGTCAGCGACGTCTTCCCGGTCCAACAGCCCCGCCCGAACGTCTCGTTCGGCGGCTCGTCACCTGCCGCGTACGCCGCCGGGGGCGCCGAGGCCGACATCTACTGCCTGTGGGGCGAGCCCCTGGCGAAGACCGCCGAGCAGATCGAGAACGTGAAGGCCGCCGCGAAGGCCGCGGGCCGCACCGACGTGCCCCGTATCCAGGTGGCGTTCCGCCCGATCATCGCCCCGACCGAGGACCTGGCCTGGGAGAAGGCCCACCGCACGGTCGGCGCCATCCGGGAACGCCGCGAGGCCGGTCTCGTACGGCATCACCGCAGCGGCGCTCCGGAAAACAGCGGCTCGCAGCGCCTCATCGCCATCGCCGAGGCGGGGGAGCGCTACGACCGCGCCCTGTGGACCCCGACCGCCGCCGCGACCGGAGGCGCGGGCAACTCCAACGCACTGGTGGGCACCCCGGAGACGGTCGCCCAGGCACTGCTCGACTACTACGACCTCGGCGTCGACATCCTCTCGGCCCGCGGCTACGACCTGCTGGGCGACGCCGTCGACTTCGGCCGGTACGTGATCCCGATCGTCCGCGAAGAGGTCGCCAAGCGCGACGCCGAGCGGGCGGCGCGCGGCCCGCAGACCCTCGCGGCGGTGGGCGAATGACCTCCGTAGCCGAACCGCCTTCAGCGGCATCGGACTTGACGGTCGTTCACGTCCCGGTCTCCGACCCGCGTGTGAGCCCCATGCTGCGCGAACTCGGCCACGAGTACTCAATGCGCTACGGCAAGGACGCCCATGCCGAGATCGCCCGCTACCCCGACGAGGAGTTCACCCCGTCGTACGGCGGACTGCTCCTCCTGCTGCTGGAGCGCGGCGAGCCGGTCGCGGGCGGAGCCTTCCGCCGGTACGACGCGACGACCGCCGAACTGAAACGGATCTGGACGCATTCCGCGCACCGGCGGCGTGGTCTCGCCCGACGCGTGGTCGCCGAGCTGGAGCGAGAGGCGAGCACGCGCCGCTACCGGCGGATCTACCTGACCACCGGCCCGCGCCAGCCCGAAGCCCGCGGTCTGTACCTGGCCACCGGGTACACACCGCTGTTCGACACGGAGGCCGATCCGGAAACCATCGGCCCGCTGCCGTTCGAGAAGCACCTCAGCACAGGAAAGGTCATTGCCCCGTGAATCTCCCCGGGATCAGAAGCCGCCTGCGCAGCGCCGCCGCCCTCGCGCTGCTGCTGCCGCTGCTGGCGCTGACCGCCTGCGGCTCCGGTGACACCGACGGCACGGCCGCGGTGGGGGCGCAGGGCTCTCCCGTGCCGACCGACGACCCGGTCGCCGCCGTACGCAAGGTGGACTCCGTCGCCGCGCTGCTGCCCGCCGACGTACGCAGGTCCGGCACGCTGCGGGTGGGCAGTTCGGTCGGGTTTCCGCCAGGGGCGTACTACCCGAACGGCTCGGACAAGGCGCCCGCCGGCCAGGACATCGACATCGCCGACGCGGTGGCCAAGGTGCTCGGCGTCGAACTGGAGCGGCAGGACGCCTCCTTCGAGACGATCCTGCCTGCCCTCGGCAGCGGAAAGTACGACTTCGGTACGGGCAACTTCGGCGTCACCACCGAACGTCTGAAGACCATCGACTTCGTCACCTACATCAACGACGGCCAGGGCTTCGCGGTGAAGAAGGGCAACACCGCGCTCGGCAAGAAGGTCACCGACCTCACCCAGCTGTGCGGGCTGACCATCGGCACCGGCGCCGGCACCACCTTCGAGACGACCCTCACCGCACAGAAGGGGGTGTGCGCCGAGGCGGGCAAGAAGCCGTACGACGTGAAGGTCTACTCGGAGAACGCGGCGACGCTCACCGCGCTCCAGCAGGGCCGGATCGACGTGATCATGTCGACCATCAACGGCCTGCGCCACCAGGCGGCCCAGCCCGCCTCCCGGACCACCTTCCTCGGCGAGTTCCACCGCCTCGACGTCGGCTTCGCCTTCAAGAAGGGCTCCCCGCTCACCAAGGCGTTCCAGGCCGCCGTCAACGAGCTGATCCAGGACGGCACATACGCCCGGATCCTCAAGAAGTGGGGCACCTCCGCCTCCGCGATCGAGACGTCGCGGATCAACCCGCCCGAGCACAAGTAAGAGTGAGCAGGAACTCCACGATGCGACTCACGACCGCTTCCGCACCGCCCGGCGCGGCCGTCCCGGGCGGCGGCTCCGAAGCCCCGCCCGCCCCGGACGACCTGGCCTCGCTCAGGGTCGTACCCGCCCGCCACCGCCTCCGCTGGGCCGCCGCCGTCGCCGTGCTGGTGCTGACCGCCCAGTTCGCGCACGGACTGGCCACCAACCCCGTATGGGAGTGGGACGTCTTCCGGGCGTACGTGCTGTCCGAGACCATCGTCCAGGCGGTCGGGGTGACCCTCCAACTCACCGCGTACGCCACGATGTTGGGGTTCCTGCTCGGTACGGTGCTGGCGTTCATGCGGCTCTCGCGGAGCCCCGTACTGCAGACCGTCGCCTGGACCTACATCTGGATCTTCCGGTCCATCCCGATGATCGTCCAGCTGGTGTTCTGGTTCAACCTCGGCGCCCTGTACAAGGAACTGGGAGTCGGCATCCCCTTCGGCCCGGTCTTCTGGTCCGTGGACAGTAACAGCCTCATCGGAACGATCGGGGCGGCGCTGATCGGGCTGTCGCTCCATCAGGCCGCGTACGCCGCCGAGATCGTGCGCGGCGGAGTCATCGCGGTCGACGGCGGTCAGCTGGAGGCGGCGGCGGCACTCGGCATTCCCCGGCTGCGGCAGATCCGGCGGATCGTCCTCCCGCAGGCGATGCGCGCCATCCTGCCCACGGCCGGCAACGAGATCATCGGCCTGCTCAAGGGCACCTCAGTGGTGTACGTCATGGCCATCGGTGAGCTCTTCTACCAGGTTCAGGTGGTCTACGGCCGCAACGGGCGGGTCATCCCGCTGCTGATGGTCGCCACCGCCTGGTACGTGTTCCTGACCTCGGTGCTGTCCATCGCCCAGTACTACGTGGAACGCCGCTTCGCCCGCGGCGCCGACCGCACCCCGCCGCCCACTCCGCTCCAGCGTGCCCGGCGCCTCGTACGGAATGTGCGCTCCTCTGCCGCACAGCGCGATCAGCCCGTGCCGGCCGGCCGCACCGCCCTCGGAAATCGCGAACATCGCGAACACGTCGGAGATCACGGAGACAACTCATGAGCGACGTACACGTAATGGTCGACGTCCGCGGCGTCCACAAGAGTTTCGGGCCGCTGGAGGTGCTGCGCGGCGTGGATCTGGAGGTCCGGGCCGGCGAGGTCACCGTCGTCCTCGGACCGTCCGGCTCCGGGAAGTCGACGCTGCTGCGCACCATCAACCACCTCGAGAAGGTCAACCGCGGCTGGATCAGCATCGACGGCGAGCTGATCGGCTACCGCCGCTCGGGCCGCAGGCTGCACGAACTGAAGGAGAAGGAGGTTCTGCGCCAGCGCACCCACATCGGGTTCGTGTTCCAGAACTTCAACCTCTTCCCGCATCTCACCGTGCTGGACAACCTCATCGAGGCCCCGCTCTCCGCGCTGCGCCGTCCGCGCAAGGAAGCCGTCGCCACAGCCGAACGGCTCCTTGAACGGGTCGGTCTCGTCGACAAGGCAGATGCCTATCCGAGGCAGCTCTCCGGCGGCCAGCAGCAGCGCGTCGCCATCGCCCGCGCACTCGCCCTCGAACCCAAGGTGCTGCTCTTCGACGAGCCCACCTCCGCGCTCGACCCGGAACTCGTCGGCGAAGTCCTCGACGTCATCAAGGACCTGGCCCGCACCGGAACCACCATGATCGTCGTCACCCATGAGATCGGCTTCGCCCGCGAGGTCGCCGACACCGTGGTGTTCATGGACGGCGGTGTCGTCGTCGAACAGGGCCCGCCCGCGGCCGTCCTGGACGCCCCGCAACACGAACGCACCCGCGCCTTCCTCTCCAAGGTTCTCTGACCACCCCTCACCCCGTGCTCAACGCCCCCCTGTCCAACGCAAGGAGAACGACCGTGTCCACCGCCCGCCTCGCCCGCCGCACCGCCACCGTCTCGTTCGGAGTCGCCGCAGCACTCGTCCTCGCCGCTTGCGCCAACCCCGACGACGGCGGTACGACCGACGTCGCGGCCTCCGGCAACACCACCACGAAGATCAACAACAGTCCGGACCAGAACCGCGTCACCACGGACAAGGTCGACTCCATAGCCGCCGAGGTACCCGAGGCGATCCGCGAGAGAGGCACCCTGAAGATCGTCGGTTCGGCCGAGAGCTCGGCCCCACTGGGCTTCTACGCCACCGACAACAAGACCCGCATCGGCGTGGAGATCGACCTCGCGTACCTGGTCTCCAATGTGCTCGGACTGAAACCGCAGTACACCCCGGTCTCCTGGGAGAACATCTTCGTCGGCCTGGACAGCGGCAAGTACGACGTCGGCTTCAGCAACATCACCGACACCGAGGAACGCAAGGAGAAGTACGACTTCGCCAGCTACCGCAACGACGACCTCGCCTTCGAGGCCAAGAAGGGCAGCGGGCTCGAGGTCAGCGACTACAAGGACGTGGCGGGAAAGACCGTCGCCGTGGACACCGGAACCAACCAGGAGAAGATCCTGGTCGAGTGGAGCAAGCAGGCCGAGAAGGCGGGCCTGAAGCCGGTGGACATCAAGTACTACAAGGCCTCCACCGACACCTATCTCGCCCTCGACTCGGGCCGCATCGACCTCTTCCTCGGCCCCAACCCCACCGCCGCCTACCACGTCGCGTCCGCCGGGAAGACCGAGATCGTCGGCACGTACTCCGGCGCCGGTGCCACGCTTCAGGGCCTGATCGCGGCCACCACCAAGAAGAACAACGGTCTGGTCGAGCCACTGGCCGACGCGATCAACGAGATCATCGACAACGGTACGTACGCCAAGGTGCTCAAGCGCTGGGGCCTGTCCAACGAGGCCGTGACCAAGTCGGAGATCAACCCGCCCGGCCTCCCCAAGACCAACAGCTAGCCCTCCAGGGCGCGGAGGCAACACGCCTGGCGCGCCTCCTCCTTCGTGCACGACTCCTTCGTACAGGACTCGAGGTCATGCCCCGCGAACTCCACCTTTCCGTCGCGCTCGACGGGACCGGCCACCACTCCGTCGACACCGGTCCCGCCACATCCCTCACCGCCGCCCACGGGGCGGACTTGATCGGTCTCGCCGAGCAGGCCGCCCTGGACTTCGTCACCGTCGGCGACTCCCTCGCGCCACCGCCCCACGACAGCGCCGACCGGCTCGACTCGGTGGCCGTACTCGCCGGCGTCGCGCCCCTGACCAGCAGGATCGGACTGATCCCGACGGTGACCACCACTCACACCGAGCCCTTTCACGCCTCCACCGCCCTGGCCACCCTCGACTTCGTCAGCGAGGGCCGGGCCGGCTGGCTGATCGACGTCTCCAGCTCCGAGGCCGAGGCCCTCGCCGTGGGCCACCGTGGGGTCGCGCCCGCGGCCGAGCTATGGGCCGAGGCGGCCAGCGCCGCCGAGGTAGCCGTCCGGCTGTGGGACAGCGGGGAGGGCGACGCGGAGATACGGGACGCCGCCACCGGCCGTTTCATCGACTGCGAACGGCTGCCCGACATCGGCTTCGAGGGCCCGCACTTCTCCGTCCGCGGCCCGTCCATCGTGCCCCGTCCGCCGCAGGGGCGGCCGCCCATCGTCGTCGCCCTCGACGTGCACGACTCGGACGGGCAGTGGGAGCTGGCCGCGCGCCATGCCGACGTCGTCCTGCTCGACGCCGAGCAGCCGACCGTTGCCCGGCTCGCCCGCGCGGCGCTGCTCAGCCGGACGGCGGAGGCCGGACGGGACCCGGACGCGCTGCGGGTGCTGGTACGTGTCGCGGTCGATCTCGGCGGCGGGGCCGGGTCTCTGCCGCCCGCCGACACCGTGCGCTTCAGCGGTGCCGCCGCGGACCTCGGCGATCTGCTCGCCGACTGGCACGGAGCCGGCGGCGCCGACGGCTTCCATCTCCTCCCGGCCTCGGTCCCCGCCGATCTTCCAGCCGTGGTCCACGACCTAGTACCGACGCTGCGCGCACGCGGCCTGTTCCGCGCGGACTACACCGGCCACACCCTGCGCGATCACCTCGGCCTGGCCCACCCGGACGACGTACGGAGCGATGGACCGAGTGAGCGGGCGGTGTCGTGAGGTTCCTGACCATCACCCTGATCGTGCACGGCCCGCACCCGGTGACGGGCGTACAGAAGCCGACCAGGGAGCGCTTCCGCGAAGTGCTCGACAACGCCGTGCTCGCCGAGGAACTGGGCTTCGACGGCTTCGGAGTGGGGGAGCGGCACGAGCGGCCCTTCATCTCCTCCTCGCCGCCCGTCGTCCTCAGTCACATCGCCGCGCTCACCTCCCGAATCCGGCTGTTCACAGCCGTCACCACGCTCAGCCTCCTCGACCCGGTGCGCGCGTACGAGGACTACGCGACGCTGGACCATCTCTCCGGCGGCCGGCTGGAGTTGATCATCGGCAAGGGCAACGGCGCCGCCCAGCGCGAGCTGTTCCGCGTCACGCCCGAGGACCAGTGGGAACGCAACGCCGAGAGCTACGAGGTGTTCCGGCAGCTCTGGCGCCAGGACAAGGTGACCGCCGCGACGCGCTTCCGCCCCGAGCTGAAGGACGCGGAGGTGTGGCCGAGGCCGCTGCAACAGCCGGTCCGGGTGTGGCACGGCAGCGCGACCAGCAAAGAGTCCGTGGACCTGGCCGCCCGCTACGGCGACCCGCTGTTCTCGGCGAACGTCACCAACCCCATGGAGCCGTACGCCGAGTTGATCCGCCACTACCGCGAGCGCTGGGAGCACCACGGCCACGACCCGGCCGACATCGCCGTCGGCGCGGGCACAGCGGGCATCTACGCGGCCCGTACGTCCCAGGCGGCGCTGGCCGCGTACCGGCCGGTGTTCGAGGGGAACCTGGCGTTCCAGAAGCGGTTGGGCCTGGAACCGGTCTTCACGACCGTCGAGGACTTCGTCGAGCGCAGCTCGGCGCTGATCGGCAGTCCGCAGCAGATCATCGAGAAGGTGCACCGCTACCACGAGCAGTTCGGACACACGGTGCTGCATCTGCACGCGGACGCAGGCGGGCTGACGGAGACTCAGCACCGCGACTCGCTCGCGCTCTTCCAGTCCGAGGCCGCTCCGGTGCTGCGGCGCGACATCCCGGATCCACCGTTCGAATGGGGTCCGGTACTCGCCGAGCCCGCACGGGAAGGCCCTGCCCGGACTGGTGCCGGCAGCACCGGTCATCGGACACCGCCCAGGCGAAGCCCTCCGCTCGACGGGCACGCGACTCCGACAGGATGAGCGCATGCTCATCGTCATCGGCGGACTGCCCGGCACCGGCAAGACCACACTGGTGCGGCTCCTGGCCGCACAACTCGGCGCGGTCCACCTGCGGATCGACACCATCGAGCAGGCGATCGTCCGCTCCGGTCTGGCACGGCACCCCGTAGGACCAGTCGGCTACGTCGTCGGATACGCCCTGGCCGAGGAGCATCTCCGGCAGGGTCTGACCGTGATCGCGGAGTCGGTCAATCCGCTGGCCGTCACACGCGACGGGTGGCGTGATGTGGGCGTGAGGGCCGGAGCCGCGACCGTCGAGGTGGAGGTGATCTGCTCCGATCCCGCCGAGCACCGGCACCGCGTGACATCGCGGTCGTCCGACATCCCCGGACTGCCCTTGCCCGACTGGCGACAGGTCCTCGCCCGCGCGTATGAGCCGTGGGCGCGCGAGCACGTGGTGATCGACACCGCGGGGCAGAGCCCTCAGGAGTCCCTCGCCCGGCTTGCCCGGCATCTCGGCATACGCTGAGTGGCCCGAACCACCCCGCGCAGCCGCTCCGTTGACACCCTCCCGCGCCGCGTGCTTGCATCGCGCCATGCCGCCGCTGGAGCCTCTGACACGCCGCCGCACCGTGGACCTCGTCCGCGTGGCCGCCGCACTGTGTCGGTTCCCCGGCTGATACCGCGCTTACTCTGTCCGACCTCCAACAGCCGTAACCACTGGCCCTGTTGGCTGCGACAGCCCGGCCGGTGCGGTCCCGTCCTTCGCCTCGCGCCGGTTCTTCCCCGCACGTCTGGGCTCCCCACGTCGTGGCCTCCCCCTTCCCATAGATGACGAGGACCGTCTTGCCTGCAAACGCCGTGCCTTCGCCGCGTCCCGCACCCCGTTCCGCAACCCGCCTCGACGAAACCGCCTACGACCGTCGCAGGCTGCGCCAGTGGCTTGCCGGGGAGGCCAGAGCGGATGGGGTCAGCCGCCGCCGACTGCTCACCCTGCTCGCCGCCACGGCCGCCGCGACCGCGCTCCCCGCGCCGCGCCCGGCCCGCGCCGCCGACACCCCGATCGTCAAGCCGTTGCCGCACGAGTGGTTCATCCAGCGCGGCACCAACGCCGAGACTCGCTGGGAAGCCCTGCGCGGAACCGGCCACCACACCCCCAACGAGCTGTTCTTCGTGCGCAACCACACCGCCACCCCCGTCCTGGAGGCACGCGACTGGCGGCTGCGGCTGTGGGGCAGCGGGCTGCGGGGCGCGCCCGGCGAGAACAAGGCGGTGGAGTTCGGGTACGACGATCTGCGCGCCCTGCCCGCCGTCACCCGGACCGCGTTCGTCGAGTGCGCCGGAAACGGCCGCGGCTACTACACGACCCAGCAGGGCGAAACAGTCACCGGCACCCCGTGGACGCTGGGCGCGGTCGGCGTCGCCCGCTGGCGCGGAGTGCCTCTGGCCGACGTACTGCGCAGGGCGGGGCTGTCTCCGTACGCGGTGGACGTCCAGCCGCGTGGCCTGGACGCCGACTATGTCAGCGGTGGTGAGAGCCTCGGCCGGGTGCGCCGCCCGCTGCCGCTGGCCAAGGCGCTGGACGACACCCTGCTCGCGTACGAGATGAACGGTGAGCCGCTGCCGTACGACCACGGGTATCCGGTGCGGGTGCTGGTGCCCTCATGGGTGGGGATCGCGTCGATCAAGTGGGTCGGCGACATCGAGGTGTCCGCGCAGCCGCTGTTCTCCCCGTGGAACACCACCTTCTACCGGCTGTTCGGCCCCGCCTACCCGGACGAGGGCAGCGCGCCGCTGACCCGGCAGACGATCAAGAGCGCCTTCGAGCTGGCGAGCGGCGCCACGTTCCCGGTGGGGGAGGGCCAGGTGCTGCACGGCCGGTCCTGGTCGGGCGCGGGAGCCGTCGCGCGGGTCGACGTCAGCACCGACGGCGGGACGAGCTGGCGGCCGGCCCGACTTCACGACGGCCCACGCGCGGGCAGCTGGACCCGCTGGTCCGTCACCTGGAAGCCCGACACACCCGGCGCCACCCACCTGCTGGCTCGCGCCACCGACACGGCTGGCCGCACTCAGCCCGACGTCGCCGTGCCCAACACGCAGGGCTATCTGTTCGACGCGGTGGTGCGGCATCCGGTGACAGTGGTCTGACGGCGTTCCCGGCCGCCCTCACGCACCAAGGTCTTGGTCCAGGTGGCCCCGCATCGGCAGGAGGAGTGTTCCACGAGCTCACCGTTTTCGGTGACAGCCAGGCCACGGTTGATGCGGACGTGCACGTGCTCGGACATGGGCAGACTTCCGTAGGCAGGGCAAAGCTCGCGTGGGAGCACGTTACAACCCGTGAACCCGGACAGGGAACGTCGCGCAGGGTTGCCCAACAACGGCATCCCACAACGGGAGTGCGTTGACCACGGCCGCGAACTGCAACTACGCTAGTTGCAGTTTTGGGTCGCGGAGGAGAGAGTCGGCATGGGAGTCAGTAGCAGGACGGCAGTGGCCGTCCACGCATTGACCTTTCTCGCGCGATGGGAGGGTGACGGACTGCAGTCTTCGAACAAGGTCGCCGAGAGCCTGGAGAGCAATCCCGTGCTGGTGCGTCGCATCCTCGGGCTGCTTCGGGGCAAGGGGCTTGTCTCAGCGGTCGAGGGCAGTGGTGGCGGCTGGCGGCTGGCGCGGCCCGCCGAGGCGATCAGCCTCTACGACGCCTATGTCGCCGTCGAGAGTGGCGAGGCGCTGCTGCCGGTGCACGCCCATCCGCCGAGTCGGACCTGCATGGTCGGCCGGCACATGCAGTCGCTGCTCGAGGAAGAATTCGCGGCGGCACAGCGCGCATTGGAAGAGCGATTGAGTCGGACGAGCATCGCCGAGATGCTCGACCGCGTCGTCGGCCGCGAACGCGTCACCAACCCACGCCGCTGAGCGGAGCCGCACGGGCGGAGAGGTGCCTCTCCGCCCGTCTCCTTTGACCAGAACTGCAACTACGTCAGTATCAGTTCGCCAGAGTGGAGTCCCCATGTCATCAGCCCCGCTGCCAACGAGTCACACCGTGTCAACGAGGCAAACCGTGTCGATGCGTCGGCTCCTTGTCGTGCTCGTGCCGGCGATGTTGTTGAACATCACCGCCGCCGACATGGTGTCACTCGTCCTTCCTCGAATCTCCGAACAGTTCACGGCCTCCACGGCACAGGTGGCATGGGTGGTGACCGCTTTCCTGCTGATGTTCGCTGTCGGGGTGCCCTTCTACGGCCGCATCGCCGACCGGTTCAGCCTCCGCCGGCTCTTCAGCCTCGTACTGACAGTCTTCGCGGCCGGCAGCCTGATCAGTGCGCTGTCGCCGAGTCTGCCTGTCCTCGTGTTCGGGCGGATCGTCATGGGCATCGGCGGAGCCGCTGTTCCGGTGCTCGCGATCGTGGCCGTGATGCGTCTGCTGCCCGGCGACAAGGCGGCTGTCGGCGTCGGATTCATCACCGCTGCCGCAGGCGTCGGCACGGCTGCCGGACCTGCCGTGGGCGGGATCGTCGGGCAGTTCCTGGGCTGGCCGGCCCTGTTCTGGATCATGACCGTCGGAGCGATCGTCCTCATCCCGGCGACACGCCGTGCGATCACCGACCAACCGCCGGGCAATCACACTGCCTTCGACCTCGCGGGTGGCGTCCTGTTGGGACTCGCCGCCGGGCTGCTGCTCTTCGGCGTCACCCGGTCCGAGGGCGCCGGATTCAGCGATCCGTCGTCGTGGGGAACCATTCTCGCGGGCCTCGTCTCCGCGGTTCTCTTCGCGTGGCGCAACCGTGTCGCAGCTCATCCCTTCGTGCCGCCGTCGCTTTTCGCCAACCGCGCCTACGTCGCCGCGGTCCTGACGGTCTTCCTGGCGATGGTGGCCAACCTCGCCACGCTGGTCCTGGTGCCAGTCCTCATCATCGACGTGAACGGCCTCACCCCCGGCCAGGGGAGCCTGGTCATGATCCCCGGGGGCGTGGCACTGGCCCTCTTGGCGCCGTGGGCCGGACGCATCGGAGCGCAAGGCAGTCATGCGTACGGCGTGCTGGTCGCCGGCCTTGCGGTGATGGGGCTGTCGACCCTCTTCCTGTCCACCGTCGCAGCAGGGGCATCACCCGTGCTGGTGGGTCTGGCGGTCCTCGGCCTCGATGCGGGATTCGCCTTCGTCATCACACTGACCACCGGCGCGGTGAGCAGCATCCTGCCGCCCCAGCATGTCGGCGTCGGAGTAGGGCTCTTCCAGGGAGCCCAGTTCCTGGGCGCCGGCACGGGACCCGCTCTGCTCGGAGCCCTGCTCACCGCGCGGGAGGCCAACGGAAGCGACGCGGTCAACCCCCTCTACGCCAACGATGCGCCTGCCTATTCCGACGTCTTCCTGTCACTGACCTTGATCGTCGTTCTGTCTGCGATCGCTGCCCACAAGCTGCGAAGGGTGTGGTCGACGCGAGCCGCGACGCCGACCCCGGAGACGGCAGAACAGGCGCGGTGACCCACGCCAACGCCCCATCGAGTCTGGAAGGCGGCGCAGGTCGAACACGGAGATCGCCTCCCAGCAAGTCACATGACACGGATGCTGTCACTGAGGACATGCGTTCGGCGGGCCGCAGGCCGCCGCGTCGACCGTCAAGTGGCCCTCGGCTCGGCTCGGTGCCTCCTTGGTTCGTGGTCGGTCAAGACGGCCGTCCGCCGAACTGCCAATTGTGGATCTCGATGTCCGCGTACCGGTCCGGGGTCAGGACGGCCCGTGCCGTGTCCGGGTCCGGCGCTCGGACCAGAGCCGCCGTACCCAGCCAGGCGGTGCCGTTGTCGGACAGCAGTGGCCCGTACGCGATCAGCTCGTCCGGGTCGTGCGGCACAGCGAGGTCGGCGGCGGCCTGTCCCGTACTGAGGCCGAGAAGCAGGTACCGATTGCCGCCAGTTCGGCCACCGGGGAAGTCCCACATCGTGCGCCCCAACGTGTTGCGCCACCGCAGCAGCAGCACGTCCCGGTACACGCCGGCCTGGTAGTTGGGCTCGTCGAAGGCGAAGGCGAAGGCGAAGTCGCGGGCGGCGACCGGATCTGGCAGGTCGACGATGTGCAACGCTGCCGGTGGGCGTGTCGCCGTCGTCGGCGAAGGCCGGAGTTGGCGGCGGAGCAAGTACTGCCTGCGACTGCGCATCCGGTTGGGCCGTAGCGCCCGCCAGTTGCATTGGGTCAACATCTGGCATGACCCGGCTGGAGCGGCAGCGGTGAGGGCCGCCAACGATGGTAATGAGACGGTGCCGACCGTCGTCGTGGCGGGCCGGCCGCACACCAACCCCGATCCTGGATGGGTGCGCGAACAGCTCTACCCTTCCGCGTGATCGATCGACGCCTGAGACGACGAGGTTGGTGAGTTGGCGCAGGAGTCACGCCATGCCGACCCGACGCGATCACCGTGGCCGCCAACTCCGCGGGTGGCGGAGCCATTAGCGGAGTTGGCGGCGGAGGCATCTCTCAGATGCCGAACTCCGCGGGCGAAACGCCAAGAGCGGCACAGGCCTCGCGGATAACGGCCTGCTCGGCCGGCTCGAAGTGTCCGTCGGCACCGGCGATAACGATGCCGGTCTGGACGACTGCGCGAGCTTCCGCCGGTTTCTTGGCCGCCTTGGCGATCTCCTGCAGTGCTTCGGCCTTGCCCAGTTCAAAGTTGGCGACGAGCCGGTCCACGCGCTGGTTGAAGCGCTGGCGAAGCTGGTCTGCCGGGAAGTTCTGCAGAACCTCGTTGGAGACGATCAGCTCCTCCACGCGCTGCCGCTCCGCCGGCTCCACATATCCGTCGGCCGCGGCCACCAGCGCGCACATCGCCATGCTGGCGTCCCGGTAGGCGCCGCTCTTGAGCTCGGTCTTGACCGACGCAAGCTGGGACTTGAGCAGCCCGACCAACTGGGCCTTGGAACCGCCGGAGGACGAACCTGACCCGTGGCCACCGCGCTGTCCCTGCCCAAAGGGGCTGTGCCCTTGCCCGCCCCCTCCCCTGGAACTCTGGGACTGCTGGAGGTTCTTGGCCTGATCCTTGAGCCGGTCCCACATCGCCACTACTGCCACCTCGGCTTCTGCTGTTGCCTGTTCGGTCTTGGTCATCGGTCACGCTTCTTCGCGGCCCGCCATGTGAACGGCCCCCGAGACTTCTGGGTTCCCGAACAGCAAAGGTAGCGCAAAGAAGGCTGTTCAGAGGCGGAATGGCTGTTCGGACGGGCTCCAGCCCCGGTCGCGCTGAAGCCCGGACGGGCCTGCCCATCGTGCACCGGGACCAGCACCGACTGGAACTCGCAAAGAATCCTTGAACATGCTTGAGGCCCGCAGACCGTCAGGTCGGCGGGCCCCGGTGGGCAGTGAGTGGCGGGTCGGGTTCGACGACGGCGCTTGCTCGGCGATCCTGGAACGGTGCGGATTGCCTCTGTCGGTGTGGTTCTGGTCGCCGCGAACCTGCTCAACAACTGGCTCGTGCGGGGCCCATATGCGTATGTGCTCGTCTGTGTGGCGACGACGGCCGTGCTGTTGCTGATCGCACGCTGGGATGGCCTCACCCGGGCGGATCTGGGGCTGGATGCTGCAGGAGTGCGCCGGGGTATGCGGTGGGCTCCGGTGCTGGTGGGTGTCGTCCTCGTTGTCTTGCTGCTCGTCCTGGCGGTTCCGGCCGGCAGGGACGCGTTCCGGGACGCACGGGCGGCTGGTCTGTCGGTGGAAGAGCTGCTGTGGCGGGTGCTGGTGCGGGTGCCGTTGGGCACCGTACTGCTGGAGGAGACCGCCTTTCGCGGGGTGGTGTGGGCGATGATCCGGCGCAGGTACGGCACCGCGTGGGCCACCGCGGTGTCGTCGCTGCTGTTCGGGCTGTGGCATGTGCTGCCCTCCCGGGGGCTGAACCGCGCGAATAACGCCGTCGCGGACGTCTTCGGAGGCGGGGCGGCAGGTGTGACGCTGACGGTTGTGGGGGCGGTGGCGGCCATGGTCGTGGCCGGGGTGGTGCTGTGCGAACTGCGGCGGCGCTCGGACAGTCTGCTGGCTCCCGCGGCACTGCACTGGGCTGTCAACGGCTTCGGTTACGCACTTTCCTGGGCAGCGCATCGGTGGTGGCTTGCACACTGAATCGCCGGGTCGGGTCCCTCCAGGCAACCGCCTGCTCCAGACGGCCGTCGCAGTGCCGACGCCGTTGGCCGGCGTGACCGACGCCGGCCGTAGGACCGCTCGCCCGTGGTCGGAGCGACGGCAAGGCCCGCCGTATCGAATGAGACCTGCACGACGGAGTACGCAGGCCAGGCCGCTGCCTCCGCTGTTCGCACCTGTCAACGACGGAGGGCCCGCATACGAACGGGCCCTGGCCGCCTCAGGCGAGGAAGAGGCCGACAGCGGTCGCCGTTGGCCGGCCTGTGCAGCGAGGACACCGGCCGGCTGAGAGTTCACCGGTCACGACCGGGGCCTTGATGGTGGAGAGGGCCAACGTGGACCCAGACGCGGCCCAGCCGATGAGTGGGGCAATGCGGACCTGGCCCGGCTGCAGCAGGTGCCGAAGGCGGTGCTTTCCATGCCCGTGGTCCGGTCCAGGTCGACATCGTCGGATCACGGACGCGGGAACCACCGTCCTGCTCCCGTTCGAGGCGATCGGAACGCCATCGCCCTGACGGGACGCCACGACCGGAACGACTGGAAGGGGACGCCACGACCGGAGCGGGACGCCACGACGACGGCCCATGTCACCACAGCCTGGGCGCGTGTCGGCGAACCCTGGCGGATGCGAGTGTTGTGCCACCGAGGATTGTGCGGCGTCGCCGCGTGCGCCGTGACATCGTGGTGTCATGGCCATCGAGGTTCGCCCTGCTTCGGTCTTCGAGGATGTCCGTGCGCTGCTCGGCCCGAAGACGCCCGGGGCGAACGTGTGCTGGTGTCTGAGTTACCGGATCCCGTCCAGGCTCAACAACGAGCTTCGTGGGCCGGCCCGCGGTGAATACGTCGCCGAGCTGTGCCGTACCGGCCCGCCTCCGGGGGTGCTCGCCTATGACGGCGACGAGCCGGTCGGCTGGGCGGCCGTGGCACCCCGCTCGGACACCTCCTTCGCGCGCAACCGGAAGATCCCGCACGTCGACGACCTGCCGGTCTGGTCGCTGTGGTGCATCCGCGTACGCCCCGGTCACCGGAAGCGGGGGATCTCGCACGCCCTCATCGCCGGCGCGGTCGAGTTCGCGCGTGCCCACGGTGCCCCGGCGGTCGAGGCGTACCCCCTCGACAACGGTGACGCCAAGGTCGATCTGACGATGGCGTACGCCGGGATCCGGAAGAACTTCGAGCGCGCCGGGTTCGTCCACGCTGCCGACACCGCCTCGGTACTGGCCGGTCATCCCCGGGTGCTGATGCGGCTCGACCTGCGTTGAGGGGACCGTACCGGTCAGTTCAGAGTCCCGCAGCGAACGCAGCGAACGCAGCGTCAGGCGACGTGAGACGTGTTTGTCGGCGACTGGCCCGCCGTGTTATTGATCATGGTCATTCCGGTGCGGCTGATCGGGTGTTCACGTCGTCCGAACGGGGCCATGGTCTCAGGCCTGCCGGTGGCGGAAGCCGCGTTCAATCGAGTGGCTGAACGCCCCGCCCGGACTCGGCGTTGTCGCTCTGCCCCGGCGGGGGAGCGGTCGTCCGGCGCGGCACCAGTGTGGGGGACAGCTTGACCTGGACCGACGGCTTGCGGCGCTCGGTGATGCGTTCCAGGAGGAGGCGGACGGCGTTGTCGCCGATCTCGTGGCCCGCCTGGTCGACACTCGTCAGGGAGATAGGTCCCAGCGCGGCGAACGCCGTGTTGTCGTATCCGGCCACCGACATGTCCCCGGGCACGGACAGCCCGGCCTCGGCGACCGCCTCCAGCACGCCCATGGCGACGATGTCGGCGCCGGCGAATACGGCCGTGGGCCGGCTGGGACGCCCGAGCAACTCCTTGGCGCCCTCATATCCGCCCTGCTGGGTGTAGCTGGTCGAAACGACGTCGATCTCCTGCGCCAGCCCGAGGCCCCGCATCGCCTGCCGATACCCCTCCGCACGCAACGCGTTCGGCATCTCAGCGATGCGCGTCGGGTCGGTCTCGTGGTGTTCGATGTGGGCGATCCGACGGTGCCCGAGCCCGGCGAGGTGACCGACGAGCAAGGCCGCACCGGCCACGTCGTCGTCCGTCACGGTGTCGTAGACCGGCGAATGCCCATGGCGGCCGACGACGACGGTCGGCACGACGGAGGCGATGTGCTCGAGGTGGGAGCGAGGTGAGACGGGCGCGACGAGGACGAGGCCGTCCATGCCGCGGTCGATCATCGCCTCGGTGACGCGGGCTTCCTCCTTCTCCCCGTTGCAGCCCGGCCCCAGCAGCACCTGGTAGTCGGTGTCCTGGAGGCGATCCGTGATGCCGTCGAGGATCTCGGGGAAGAAGGGGTTGCGGATGTCGGGCAGCATCACGCCGATGGTGTACGTCTGACCGCGCAGTCCTCTGGCGGCCGCATACGGTCGATAGCCCAGTTCGTCGATGGCACGGCGCACCTTCGCCCGCATCTCCGGGCTGGCTCCGTAGGCGTTGCGCAGGACCTTGGACACGGCCGTGGTGGACACGCGGGCGTGCTGGGCGACATCGACGATGGTGACGCGGCGAGGCGAGGCCGGCGGCTCCATCCGTCCTCCTTCAACGCCGTGGGAAACGTTGTCGACGAGTGTACGCGTAAACCGGCAGGTCAGGGAGTGCCGACACCGGCTCCGACCGGCTCGGTCGCCGTAACGTTCGCGCAGCGTGCGCGGCATCTTGACGTCACGCGGGAGGCTCCATAAGGTCTGGCAGCACGCTTTGGGAAACGTTACCCACGGCCCCGCTCCGATTGCTCTCCCCAGACACCGGGACACATCCCCAAGACGCGGAAGTCGGCAGATGCCTCACCGCATCTCGTCGGCTCGGCCGCTGACCGGCGATCGATTGAATCGTTTCAAGGAAGCAGGTCCGCCTGTGACCCTCACCTCGAACGACCAACTTCCGGACCACGACCGTCCGGACCACGACCGTCCGGACCACGACCGTCCGGACCACGACCGTCCTTCCGGTCCGATCCGACACGCCCGTGCCCGCCGGGCGCGCACCACCCCGCCGTGGTGGTTCATGGCGCCGGCCCTGCTGCTGTTCGCGTTCGTCGTCCTGGTGCCGAGCGGGCGCGGTGTGTACTACGCGTTCACCGACTGGGACGGCCTGGATCCCCGCTACTCCTTCGTGGGACTGGACAACTTCGCCGACATGTTCCGCGACGCCGACGCGGTGCAGGCCGTCTGGCACACCCTGTTGATCGCCGTGGCCATCACGGTCGTACAGAACGCGGTCGGTCTGCTCCTGGCCCTCGGCGTCAACACGGCCATCAAGTCCCGCAACGTGCTCCGGGTGTTCCTCTTCGCGCCGGCCGTGATCACCCCGATCGTGACGGCCTACCTGTGGCGGAACCTGCTCGGTTCGGACGGAGCGGTCAACAGTCTGCTGGGCACGGTCGGACTGGACGGCTGGGAGCAGGACTGGCTGGGAAATCCCGATCTCGCGCTCTGGGCGGTGGTGGGGGTGATCGTGTGGCAGTTCGCGGGCTATTCCATGGTCATCTTCCTGGCCGGACTCCAGTCCGTGCCCAGGGAGATCCACGAGGCCGCGGCGATCGACGGAGCCGGTCCCGTACGGCGCTTCTGGTCGGTGACCCGGCCGCTGCTGGCCCCGGCGTTCACCATCAACCTGATGCTGTCGGTCATCGGCGGGCTCAAACTCTTCGATCAGGTCTACGCGTTGACGGGCGGCGGGCCGGGTCACGCAACCGACACCATCTCGACCCTGATCTACAAAGACGCCTTCACGCTGGGCGAGTTCGGCTACAGCATCGCCCTCGCGGTGATCCTGACGATCATCGTGGCGGTCGCCTCCACCGGGCAGTACCTCATGCTGGCCCGCAACGAGAGGGCCGCCTCGTGAACCGCTACCGCCCTCGTACCCTCGCCCTCGAACTGGCGATGATCGCCGGTGCCCTGTTCATCGGCTTCCCGGTGTACGTCCTGGTCAACCTCGCCGTACGCCCGACGTCGGACACCTCCTCGCCCATCAGCCCGACCGCTTCGCCGACCTTCGACAACTTCAGCCAGGCCTGGCAACAGGGCGCGCTCGGCGGGGCGTTGACGAACAGTGTGCTGGTGACGGTGTGCAGCGTCGTCATCGTGCTGGCCGTCTCGTCCCTCGCGGCGTATCCGCTGGCCCGCATCACGGCCCGCTGGTCCCGGGCCACGTACCTGATCGTTCTCCTGGGTCTTGTGCTGCCCTTCCAGCTCGCCTCGCTGCCGCTCTACCAGACCATGCGCGATCTCGGCCTGCTCGGCACCCCGTGGGCGCTGATCCTCTTCTACTCCGGCCTGCAGGTGCCGTTCACCGTCTTCCTGTACGTCGGCTTCCTGCGCGCGCTGCCCCGTGACTTCGAGGACGCCGCCCTGATCGACGGATGCACCCCACTGCAGGGCTTCAGGTACGTGGTGCTGCCCATGCTCAAACCGGTCACCGTCACAGCCCTGGTGCTGAACGCGGTGGCCGTCTGGAACGACTTCTTCACCCCGCTGCTGTACCTGAGCGGCAGCGCCCAGCAGACCATGCCGGTCGCGATCGCCGGTTTCGTCGGCCAGTACGTCACGGACTGGAACCTCGTCTTCGCCGCACTGGTGATCAGCATCCTGCCTGTCCTGATCGTCTACTTCCTGCTGCAGCGCAGCATCATCAGCGGCTTCGCGGGAGGGCTGAAGGGATGACCTCCGCCGACTTCTCCTCAAGGGAGACATCATGAAAACGCGCACCACTGCTCTGATCGCCGCGACGACAGCCGCCACCCTCCTGGCCTCCCTGGCCGCCTGCAGCGGCGGCACCAAGGCGGGCTCCGGCGACGGCGGCTCCAAGACCCTGACGCTCGCCTCGGTCGACCAGGGCTCGATCGAGGACGTCGTCAAGGCCTTCGAGAAGGCCAACCCGGGCATCAAGGTCCGCTACACCACCAGCGGCGCCGACCAATACCAGCAGCAGATCCGCACCCAACTGTCCTCGGGTACCGCACCTGACGTGATGTCGGTCTGGCCCGGCAACGGCAACCCTGGTGCCACCTACGTCCTGGCCGAACCGGGGTACCTGCGGGACCTCTCGGACCAGCCCTGGGCCGCCAAGTTGCCTGAGGCCATCAAGAGCGTGGCCCAGTATCAGGGGAAGACCTACAACGCCGTCTTCGGGCAGAACGGCATCGGCGCGGTCTACAACCAGCAGGCCCTGGACAAGGCCGGCCTCACCCCGCCGGACACCTGGACGAAGCTGCTCGCCTTCTGCCGGGCCGCAAAGGCCAAGGGCACTCCCGCCTTCGCGCTGGGCAACCAGGACAACTGGGTCACCCAGCTCGTCCTGTACGCGCTGGTCGCCACGACCGTCTACGGCCCTGACCGCGACTTCGACCAGAAGATGCAGGCGGGACAGGCCACGTTCGCGCAGTCGCCCTGGACCGCGGCCCTGGACAAGTACCTGACGATGGAGAAGACCGGCTGCTTCCAGAAGAACCCTCTGGGCACCAACTACGAGACCAGCCAGCAACTTGCGGCCACGGGCAAGACGCTCGGCATCGTCCAGGGCAACTGGGTCATCGCCCTCCTCCAGCAGAAGAACCCCAAGGGCACGTTCACGCTCAAGGCCCTCCCTGCCACCGACGACCCGTCCGAGACCATCGTCCCGGCCGCGGCGGGCGCCGGTTACGGGATCAACGCCAAGGCGAAGAACGAAGAGCTGGCGCTGAAGTTCGTGAACTTCGTGATGTCGCCCGAGGGCATGAACCTGTTCGTCAAAAAGCAAGGCGGCCTGCCCTCCCTCCCCGACACGGGCCATGAGGTCGACCCGTCGCTCACCGAACTCTCCACGTTCATCACGGCGGACCGCACGGTTCCGTTCATGGACCAGCGCTGGCCCAACGCCAAGGTGCAGCAGACCATGCTCAGCGGCCTCCAGGAGATCTTCAGCGGGCAGTCCACGCCCGAAAAGCTTTTGGAGGAAATGGACGCCGACTACAGGGCCGGCTCCTGATGCTGCCTTGTCGCCCACTGACAGCGGGCGACGAGGAAGAAGCGAATTGATCCAAAGTCTCGTTCGGGCCTCACCTCGGCTGCCGAACGGCCCCCACAGACGGAAGGCATGACGGTGACACACAGGGAAGTCCACCAACCGGACGGAAGGAATCCGAATGGTGTCCGGCGCAGAACCGTACTCGCCGCAACGGCTGGGGCCGTCCCCGTCGTGGCCGGCGGAGGAATCGGCAGTGCGGCTCAGGCAGTACCGATGCGCGGCACCGGGGGAGGCATGGTGACAGGACTGACCGTAGAACACCGAACGGAGCCGCTCGGAGTCGACACCGCCCGCCCGCGCTTCGGGTGGCGCACAGAGTCGGCCGTACGTGGGCGGGCCCAAGGGGCATACCGGATCCTGGTCGCCAGTGCCCCCGAGAAGTTGCACGCCTCGCGCGCGGACCTGTGGGACAGCGGCCGGGTCAGCTCGGCACGTTCGGTGGCCGTCACCTATGAGGGCAAGCAACTGCGGCCATCCACCTCGTACTTCTGGTCCGTGACCGTCTGGGACACCAGAGGCCGGGTCATCGGCACCGCCCCCGCGGCCTCCTTCGAGACCAGCCTGCTCAGCGCGGACGGTGTCGCCGGATGGGACGGCGCCCAGTGGATCGGCATGAAGGGCAAGGCACCCAACACACCCGGCGCTCCCATGCTGCGCAGGCAGGTGCCTCTGCGCACGGCCCTCTCCGCGGAGGGCCGCACCCGGGTCCGTACGGCCCGCTTGTACATCTCCGCACTCGGCGTCTACGACGCGTACATCAACGGTCGGCGCGTCACCGTGCCGCAGGACGGTAGCTCCACCGTCGAACTGCTCACCCCCGGCTGGACGAACTACGACACGACCGTCAACTACCTCACCTACGACGTCACGGAGCTCGTGGCGGACAAGCCGGCCGTCACCTTCGGGGCAGTGCTGGGCAACGGCTGGTACAACGGCCGTATCTCCAGCCCCAGCACCTACTACTCCGCTGACGGCAACTCCCTCGCTCTGAAGGCGAAACTGCTGATCCAGTACACGGACGGCACGTCACAGACCGTCGTCACGGCGCCCGACGACGGCTGGAAGGCCACCGATACCGGCCCCTACCGGGCTGACGACATCTACGACGGTCAGACCTACGACGCCCGCAGAGAACTGGCGGGCTGGGCGTCGAGCGGCTTCGACGACACGGCGTGGTCCGATGTCGAGAGAGTCGGCTTCGCGGAGAAGTTCCCGGCCTCGAAGCTGGTCGCCTATCCGGGGGAGACCGCGCGGGTGATCCCCAAGTGGGACCGCCGACCGCGGGCGGTCACCGTCTACAACCGCATCGAGGGCCAGGCGACGAGCGCCAACGGCAAGGGCCGCGTCGTCCCTGATCCCACCCGCACCATCAGCGCCCCCGCCGAGGCCGCCCGTGCCACGGTGACCCTGCGTACCGGAGACACGGCCGTCTTCGACCTGGGGCAGAACATGGTCGGCGTACCCCGCTACTCCTTGCGCGGCCCGGCCGGCGCACAAGTCGTCCTCAAGTTCGGCGAGATGCTCAACGACGACAGTGCCGGAGCCGACGGACCCGAGGGATCCCTCTACCGGGCCAACCTCCGCAGCGCCAAGGCCACGAGCACCTACATACTCAAGGGCGACCCGGGCGGCGAGACGCATCAGGACTCACTGACCTTCTACGGCTTCCGCTACGTGGCGGTGGAAGTCACCACGCCCGACTCCGAAATCACCATCACCGGCCTGACCGGCCGCGTCGCCACCTCAGCAATCCACGACATCGGCGACATCACCACCGACGATCCCGGGATCAACCAGCTCATCAGCAACATTCGCTGGGGCCAGCGGGGCAACTACCTGTGGATTCCCACCGACTGCCCCCAGCGGGACGAACGCCTGGGATGGACCGGAGACACCCAGCTCTTCTCCGCGACCGGCCTCTACAACTCCGACGCGGTCACCTTCCTCAGCCACTTCCAGGACACCCTGATCGAGTCCCAGAAGACCTACGGCCGGGACGCAGCCCAGTTCACCGCCGTGGCCCCCGGAAACAAGTACCGCATCTCGGCACCGATGAGCGGCTGGTCGGACGTCGGCGTCATCGTGCCATGGACGGTCTGGCAGATGAGCGGAGACCGCACCATCATCGACCACAGCTGGCCGGCGATGACGACGTACATGGACTGGATCCACCAGCAGACCGGCGACACATACGCCGGTCAGGGTGCCATCTTCGGCGACTGGCTGGCACCGCAGAAGACCAGCGCCCAGCTCATGAGCGACGTCTACTACGGCTACAGCGCCCAGCTCATGGCCCACATGGCCCGAGCCACCGGCCGGGCTTCGGATGCCGAGAAGTACAACAAACTGTTCGACAACATCAAACGAGCCTTCATCACCACATACCTGAGCACCGAGGGCGGCCGGCTCGCGGTGAAGTCCAGCCTGGGCGAGGCCTCCCCGATCGAACCGGGTGCGGATCCCGACGAGAAGACCGAGGACAACAGCCAGACCGCCCTGCTGTGGGTGCTGAAGCTCGGCTTCTACGAAACGCAGGCCCAGCGCCGAGCCCTCGTCGGTCTGCTGGCGGACAACATCGGCAACGATCCGGCCTACAAGGCGGCGCACCCGGACAGCACCCGGGTCAAGTACGCCGAGAACACGCTCTCGGTCGGCTTCCTCGGCGTCAACGTCCTCGCCCCCGTCCTCACGGAGGAGAGCCGGGCGGACCTGGCGTACAAGCTGCTGCACCAGAACGCGATGCCGTCCTGGCTCTACTCGGTGGAGAACGGTGCCACCACTGTCTGGGAGCGCTGGAATTCGTACTCCGAGGCCGACGGCTTCGGACCGGTCAGCATGAACTCCTTCAACCACTACGCGTACGGCGCGATCATGGAGTGGATGTACGCGTACATGGCCGGCATCGCCCGCGACCCGGACAGCCCCGGCTTCCAGCACTTCCTCCTGCAACCCCACATCGATCCCACCGGCCGGATCAAGCACGTCGTGGGTACGCACGAGTCGCCGTACGGCGAGATCAAGAGCGAGTGGAGGGTGACCGATGGAGGCAGAACGCTTGTGTACGAAGCGGTCGTGCCCATGAGCAGTGGAGCGACCCTGCGCCTTCCGGCGGTCTCCGCCGGGGCCGTCCGCGAGGGACGAACCCCGTTGGCACAGGTGGAGGGTGTGCGCCTTCTCGGCCATGCGGACGGTATCGCTTCGTACCTGTTGCCATCCGGTCGATACCGTCTGACGAGCACGCTTCGCTGACGCTCGAGATCGCCGACCCACCCCGGCGTGAGGCTACGGCGGTACCCGTCACCGAATGTCGTGGTCGGGGTGGGTCCGGTCGTACTGGTGCCGTGCCCCGGCAATGACGGCGCGATGGGTGAGAGACCAGTCGGCGAGTGCTTTGAGCAGGTGGGTCAGGCTGGCCCCGGTCTCGGTCAGGCGGTAGTCGACCTGGGCCGGGACGGTCGGGTACACGGTGCGGAGGACGAGTCCGTCGCGTTCCAGCCTGCGCACGGTGAGGGTGAGCATGCGCTGGGAGATGCCGTCGACCGCGCGTTGCAGTTCACGGAATCGGCGCGGTCCACTGGCGAGCTCAACGATCACGAGTACCGACCACTTGTCCCCGATGCGGTCCAGGACATCGCGCATCCCGCAGTCCGGGCGATCTTCGTGCCCACCGGGATCACGGTCGGCGGGTGCGGCGGTTACCTCCGTGTGCGTGGGTGACATCAAACTGCCTTCTTGTGGCTGGTACTTGGGCGGGTCAGGATCAACCGTGGTTACCGAAGAGAACCACAACGGAAGACTACGACTGACCTGCCCCGCGCGGCATCCCGCCGCACGTGAAGCCGTGCCACCGGCTCGCAAGAAGAAGAGAGCTTTCCATGATCGCATCAGACGTGGCGACGACGGACGTCGTCACCAGTGCCACTCCAATCGTCTCGGTGAAGCCGTTGGTGCTGGAAGCACCGGGCCGTGGTGAGGACCTGCAGGTGAGGGTCTCGGCGCCGACGACCGGGAGTGAACTGCCGATCATCCTCTTCTCGCACGGATTCGGCTCGTCACTGGACGCCTATGGTCCCTTGGCCGACTTCTGGGCTGCCCACGGCTTCATGGTGATTCAGCCCACCCACCTCGACTCCAGGACGGTGGGCCTTCCCCAGGACGATCCACGCACCCCGCGGCTCTGGCGTTTCCGCGTCGAGGACATGAAGCGCATCCTCGACGAGCTTGATCTCCTGGAAGCTGCCGTTCCCGGTCTCACCGGTCGCCTCGACCGAAGCCGCATCGCCGCGGCCGGCCACTCCTTCGGCGGCCAGACAGCGGGCAATCTGCTGGGCCTGCGCGTCCTCGATCCGGTGAGCAAGACGGAGGAGGACCTGTCCGACTCGCGGATCAAAGCGGGCGTGCTGTTCGCCACGGCCGGACAGGGCGGAGCCGACCTGACACCGTTCGCAGCCGAGCACTTCCCGTTCATGAACCCGAACTTCACCTACATGAGCACGCCGGCCCTCGTCGTCGCCGGCGACAAGGACGACTCCCCGCTGTCCGTCAGGGGACCGGAGTGGCTTACCGACCCGTACTCCCTGAGCCCGGGTGACAAGAGCCTGCTCACTCTGTTCGGGGCGGAACACTCGCTCGGCGGGATCGCCGGCTACGAGGTCAAGGAGACAACGGACGAAAATCCCGATCGCGTCGCCCTCATCCAACGGCTCACATGGGCCTATCTTCGCCATGCACTCGGCATTGAGGGTTCAAGCTGGGCGGCAGCGCAGAAGGCTTTGTCGGAGAGCACGGCCCCCATGGGGCGGATCGAATCCAAGTGACTCCAAGTGAATCCAAGTGTGTTGGGCTGGTTCGACGCGTCGCCGGCAGATGAGGCTGCAGGCGAGGGAAGTGAAGCGCCGTGGAGTGCGGTGCGGAACGCGTCGGCCCGTCGGCCACGGCGGTCGCCCGCGCCCACGCCAAGCGGCCATGAGCACACCACGGCATTCCTCGGCCCGGATCGTCGCCCCGATGTCGCGCAGCACGTCACCCCCAGCCCACCCTTTCGGGCCGCGACTGCGCGTTCAGTCGACGGCTGCCCCGAACCACCTTGGCATCCGGCTGAGCAGATCTGCCTGGTCTTCGCCGGCCCAGGCCACGTGACCGTCCGGCCGCAGCAGCACAGCGGGTGCGTCCAGTTCCTCGCTGCCGTCGACGACGTGGTCGACCCGGTCTGTCCAGCCCGCCACCGAGAGCCGGCCGGTCTGGTCGAGGAGCAGTCCGCGGCCGCCGTGCATCAGCTCGTAGAGGCGACCCTGCTTCAGCTTCACGTCCCGCAGTCGCCGGCCGAGCAGTTCGTGGCCCTCGCCGAAGTCGTAGCGGACGCTGATCGCGGTGATCTTCTCGATCAGGTACCGGTGCACGTCCTCGAAGTCCATCAGTTCCGACACCAGCCGGCGCACCGCCTGGGAGCCCGGATCGGTGGACACCAGCACCGTCTGCGCGCGGGTGTTGTCCAGTACGTCGGCGGCCACCGGGCGCCGTTCGGTCTCGTAGCTGTCGAGGAGCCCCTCCGGTGCCCAGCCGCTCACCTCGGCGGCCAGTTTCCAGCCGAGGTTGAACGCGTCCTGGATGCCGAGGTTGAGGCCCTGTCCGCCCAGCGGCGGGTGGACATGCGCCGCGTCGCCGGCAAGGAGCACCCGGCCGACACGGTACTTCTCGGCCAGCCGGGTGGCGTCGCCGAAGCGGGACAGCCAGCGCGGCGAGTGCACGCCGAAGTCGGTGCCGGCGTACACCCGCAGCTGCTGCTGGAACTCCTCCAGGGTCGGCGGGACCGAGCGGTCCTCGGCCACCCCCTCGGCGGGCACGACGACGCGGTACACCCCGTCCCCGAGGGGCCCGAGGCCGAACCGCAGCTGGGTCTTGCGGACGTCCGCGACGATGGCGGCAATCGTCTCCTGGTCCTCGGTCACCTCCATCTCGCCCAGCAGTGTCTCGGCCTTGGAGGGCTCGCCGGGGAAGCCGACCGCCAGCAGCTTGCGCACCGTGCTGCGGCCACCGTCGCAGCCGACGAGGTAGCGCGAGCGCAGCCGAGTGCCGTCGGAGAGCTCGACGGTCACCCCGTCGTCGTCCTGGCTCAGCCCGACCAGTTCGCAGCCGCGCCGGATCTCGGTGCCGAGTTCGGTGGCGTGCTCGGTCAGCAGGCGCTCGGTGAGGGTCTGCGGGATGCCGAGGACGTACGGATGCGCGGTGTCCAGCCGGACCGGCGCAGACTTGGGGATGCCGGCGAAGAAGCCACCGGCCGGGTACTGCTTGCCGAGCGCGAGGAACCGCTCCAGCAGACCGCGCTGGTCCATCACCTCGATGCTGCGCGCGTGCAGGCCGAGCGCGCGGACCACCCTGGTCGGCTCGGCCTCCTTCTCCAGCACGAGCGCCTGCACGCCGTGCAGCCGCAACTCGCCGGCCAGCATCAAGCCGGTCGGTCCGCCGCCGACAATGATCACGTCAATCATGAAACCCCCCATTGAACGAGATTGATCTCCGGCCGGCCGCTCCGCGCAGTCCGGCGACGCGAACGCACGCTTCGCGTCCCGCGAGACTCATACGTCGATGAGGCACACGTACTTCGCGAAGCCCTGATTCGCGCAGGTTTCTGGCTTCGGCCGGAGATTCTGCAGCACGACCAGGGTCTTGCCGCAAGGCCCCCACTGCGCTATACGTTGAGAGTGGCAAGGAGTGGGTAACCTCCTTGCCTTTGCTTTTTGCCGTCCCCCTCAGTGGTGGGCGTTCGGCCTGCGATGGGGTGGCTGGTCCGGTGCCGGGCGGGGCTTCACGGGTGGGGTCTCCCGGCTGCGCGGTTCGTCCGGGACGAGGGTGAGCGGCTCGCCGTAGTGGCCGATGGTCAGCGGGGAACCGGTCAGCAACGTGTACGTGACCGCTGTCGCGTGCACCTCCACCCTCAGGCACCGGTCCTGCACCTGGAGGTTGAAGGCGAGCCGGCGCAGCTTCTCCGGCAGCCGGGGCGTGAATTCGAGCGTGCCCGCACTGCGGCGCATGCCGCCGAATCCGGTGACCAGGGCCGTCCACGTCCCGGCGAGGGAGGCGATGTGCAGCCCGTCGCGGGTGTTGTTCTCCAGGTCGTCCAGATCCATCAGCGCCGCCTCCATCAAGTAGTCGTAGGCGAGGCCGAGATGACCGGTGCGGGCCGCGATGACCGCCTGGACGCAGGCCGACAGGGACGAGTCGCGGACGGTGAGCGGCTCGTAGTAGGCGAAGTTGCGGGCCTGGTGCTCTTCGTCGAAGCAGTCCGTGCACGTGTACATCGCGAGCACCAGGTCCGCCTGCTTGACCACCTGCTTGCGGTAGAGGTCGAAATAGGGAAAGTGCAGCATCAGCGGGTACTGGTCGGGCCGGGTAGCCGCGAAGTTCCAGTGCTGGTGGCGGGTGAAGCCGGTGTGCTGTTCGTGCACACCGAGATCGGCGTTGTACGGGATGTGGACGGCCTCGGCGGCGTCCCGCCAGGCGGCACTCTCCTCGTCGTCGACACCGAGCGCGGCGGCCTGCTCGGGGTGGTGCTCGATGATGTCGGCAGCCGCGAGCAGGTTCCGCCGGGCCATGAGGTTGGTGTACGTGTTGTCGTCGGCGATCGCGCTGTACTCGTCGGGGCCGGTCACGCCGTCGATATGGAACGCTCCGTGCGCGTCATGGTGTCCCAGCGACCTCCACAACCGGGCCGTCTCGACGAGCAGTTCGACCGCGCTGTCGCGGGCGAACTGCTCGTCGCCGGTCATGGAGACGTAGCGCACCACGGCATCGGCGATGCCGGCGTTGACGTGGAAGGCGGCGGTGCCGGCGGGCCAGTACGCGGAGCCCTCCGAGCCGTCGATCGTGCGCCAGGGGAACGCCGCGCCCTGAAGGCCCAGTTGGGCCGCCCGCTCCCGCGCGGCGGGCAGGGTCGCGTGGCGCCAGCGCAGCGCCTCGGCCACGGCATTCGGCGCGGTGTACGTCAGCAGGGGCAGAACGAACATCTCCGTGTCCCAGAAGGCATGCCCGTCGTATCCGGAGCCGGTCAGCCCCTTCGCCGGAATCGCACGCCGTTCCGCCCGCGCGCCGGCCTGCAGGACGTGGAAGAGGGCGAAACGGACAGCCTGCTGGACTTCTTCGTCGCCGTCGACCTCGACGTCCGAGTGACCCCAGAAGGCGTCCAGATAGGCCCGCTGATCGTCCACGAGCCCCGACCAGCCGGTGTCGGTCGCGGCCGCCAGCGCAGCGTCCACCTGATCGCTGACGGCGGGCAGGGACCGCATGCTCGACCAGCCGTAGGCCACGAACTTCTCCAGGCGCAGCCGCTGGCCGGGGTCGAGAGCGGAGGTGACGGTGAGCCGGGCGACGTCGTCGCCGGACTCGCTGCTCATCCGGGTCCGGTCGGGCCCGCCGACCGTGTGGTCCGCGGCGACGGCCACTCGCAGCCCGCTGCGCCGGGTGCGGTGCACAAGTCGCAGACGCCTGCCTGTCGCGAGGTGGTCCTCTGCCGCGAGCGGCGACTCGAGCACTGCCGCGGCGCGGGGATCCTTCGCCGACGTCGGCAGCTGCTCGTTCGCGACGAGTTCCGACTGGACCACGACGCGGACCGGGCTGTCGACGGCCTCGACCTCGAAGGCGACGGCGGCCATCGCCCGCTGAGTGAAGGACACCAGCCGGGTGGAGCGCACCCGTACGGTGCGGCCGGCCGGTGAGGTCCACTCGCAGGTGCGGCGCAGCACACCCGCGCGCAGATCCAGCACCCGCTCGTGGGACAGCAGCCGCCCGTAGCGCAGGTCGAAGGGCTCGTCGTCCACCAACAGACGGATGACCTTTCCGTTGGTCACGTTGATGACGGTCTGACCCGACTCCGGGTAGCCGTAGCCGGCCTCCGCATAGGGCAGCGGGTGGGTCTCGTGGACACCGTTGAGATAGGAGCCGGGCAGTCCGTGCGGTTCCCCTTCGTCGAGGTTGCCGCGCCAGCCGACATGGCCGTTGGACAGCGCGAACACCGATTCGCTCTGCGGCAGTACGTCGAGATTCAGGACGTTCTCGCGCAGGCACCACGGCTCCACTCCATAGGACGCGTGAGTGATCATGCCGCACCCCCCAGTTCCGAGAGGTCCTCGACGACCCGGTCCGCGCCGTGGGCGCGCAGCGCGTCGGCCTGACCGACGCGGTCCACACCGACGACGTGGCCGAAGTGACCGGAGCGCCCCGCGTCCATGCCGGCCAGTGCGTCCTCGAACACCGCGGCCTGCGCCGGCTCGACGCCGAGGTCGCTCGCCGCGGCCAGGAAAGTATCGGGCCGAGGTTTGCCCGGCAGGTGCCGCTCGGCGGCGACGACGCCGTCGATCCGTACATCGAAGAGGGATTCCGCGCCGACCGCCCGCAGCACGTCGCGGCAGTTGGCGCTGGAGGAGACCACGGCGGTGCGCAGGCCGTGGGCCCGTACGGCCTCGATGTAGCGCAAGGTGCCCTCGTACGCCTCGACACCACCGGTACGGATCTTCTCCAGCAGGAGGTCGTTCTTGCGGTTGCCCAGTCCGTGGACCGTCGGCCGGTCCGGGGGATCGTCGGATCGGCCCTCGGGCAGCTCGATGCCACGGGAGGCGAGGAAGGAACGTACGCCGTCGGCTCGCGGCCTTCCGTCCACGTACTCGTCGTACTCCTCGACCGGATCGAACGGACGGAAACCCTCTCCCTCCCGCCGGCGCAGGAACTCGTCGAAGGCCTCCTTCCAGGCAGCCGCATGGACGACGGCCGTCTTGGTGATGACTCCGTCCAGGTCGAACAGGCAGGCCCGGATTTCGTCCGGCAGACCGAGCTTTGTCATACAGGAAGCCTTCCCGGTGAGGCACCGATCACAAGGTTGCGTGTACGAGGTCGTTTCTTGATCGCAGGTCAGTCACTTGTGCGCCGCAGCGGCCCCCACGCGCTGTCCTGCCGGGCGACCGCGGCGTCAGCCTCCTCGATCATCTTCGGGTCGATCCACCCCATCGGCTCGACGTCCTGAACCAGCGGCTCGTTGTCGGGCCCGCGGCCCTTCTCGCGGCCGAGCAGCACCCAGGGGCGTACTCCGCGGCCCTTCTCACGCGGCAGATACGAGTAGTCGTGCAGACGGCGTGCCACCCACAGCTCGACGGGCCGGTCGTCCCACCACGGCTCGACGTCGAGAGGATTGGCGGACAGCCCCGGCATGTCCGTGCCCGTCAGATCGTCTCTGCTCTTCGCCTCGCCGAGGTCCGTCTCGGGGCCGCGGGACCAGCGCACGTACAGGCCCTGGTGCCGTTCGACCAGACGGGCGATGTCCTGCAGTGTGCGCAGGACCGGCAGATTGCCCGAGGTGTTCATGCGCGTGGTCACTCCTTGCCATCGGCTCTCCCGGCCGTCGGCCCGGCGGCCGGCCCATCGCCCTGAGGGCGTGTCGCATGTCTCCCTCACCGCGCCCCGCTCCGTACATCCAGACGTCCCGCGGACGAGGTACCCGTGATCGGTGGGTGGAATCCGACCGGGCCGAACCTGCTTCCTGCGGCGTCGAAAGCCCGCTACGCCACGCTTGGCAGGAAGCCGCTCCGGGCCGAGAACGGCCTGCATGACCGGCATCATGCCGGGGCAGCACTGAACACGGACCCTGCCGTATGCGCGGCTACGGCACGGCACAGATGGTCGGAGGCATCGGGACGGGTGGGAAGTGTCGGTCGGTGAACTGATCGAGGAGGCCAAGCCGCGGCTGCGCGGCTGGCTGCACGCCGGAATGGCCCCTCTGGTGCTCGCCGCGGGCATCGTCCTGGTCGCCCTGGCGCCCGCGGGCGAGGCGCGGGCCGCTGCCGCGGTCTACGCCGGATGCGGCCTGCTGCTGTTCGCGACCAGCGGGGTCTTCCACCGCGGTGTCTGGTCGCCGCGCGTGTACGAGACGCTGCGGCGCGCCGATCATTCGAACGTGTACCTGTTGATCGCCGGGACGTACACACCGATCGCCGTGCTGGGCCTGACAGGTACCGTTCGCACGGTCCTGCTGTGGGAGGTCTGGATCGGCGCCGGCGTGGGCATCCTTTTCCGCTGTCTGTGGCCCTATGCGCCCCGCGTTCTGTACACGGCGCTTTACATCCTCCTGGGCTGGTCACTCGCGCCCGTGTTCGGTCCGCTGGTGCGGCATGCGGGTGTGGCGGTGTTCCTGCTGACCCTGGCCGGCGGAATCCTGTACACGGCGGGCGGGATCGTCTACGGCCTGCGCCGCCCCGATCCCTGGCCGGCCTGGTTCGGGTTCCATGAGATCTTCCACGCCTTCACCATCGCCGCGTGGATCTGCCAGTACGTGGCGATCAGTCTGCTCACCTACCGGCTGCTGTAACGCCTCGAACGGTGGAGGTTGTGCTCCGGCTCACACGCTGTGCGGGAGCGGGCCCGGAACAACCGGGAGGGGTGCACCGTTCTCATCTACGTGGCTGCGGAGGGGACAGTGTCCCCGGGCCTCACCCATAGCCCACAGGGACGATCGTTCGGCTGAAGCCCTGTGGAGCCTTTCGCCGAGAGGCGACCGCCCTCCGCACGCCACCGCACACGCCCCGGCTGGTCTCCCCCGTCCAGCCGGGGCTTTCACGTGTCATGCCGCTCAGCCTCGGGTCGGGAGTCGACCCTGGCCGGCGAACGCAAGGTCACCATGAAGGTCGCCGTGAACGACCAACACGTAGAAACTCGTGGTGGATACATTGCCCCTTCCGCGAGTTCGAGCGGCGCAACCGCTTCGTCGACGACTGTGCTTTCGCAGGGGCGAGCCCTGACCAGGTGGTGGTGTCCACCATCGCCCGGCGACCCGGGGCTCGAAGTGGTGTTCTTGGCCGATAGCCTGGCCATGGGCATCCGCGAACGACACCGCTTGAGGCGCCACCGGGGAACCAGGGGGTACGGATGAAGGACCCGCTTGCTCACATCAGCCAGCCACCCAGGACGTACTCCTCGGCCACTGCATGCAAGGCGCGCCCCGGCCTCCCGCCGTCACCGGCGCCCGCGGCCAACTCACCTCGCCTGAAAGGGAAGTGCTGCTCCATATCGCCATCGCCGCGGAGCTGACCAACGCGGAGATCGCGGCGGCTCGGGGCGCAACGGCGTTCGGAGCGGCTTCCCAGGCAGTGACCACGGCGTCGGCCAAGGCGGTGTGCACGTCGTTGATGAGCGTGGTGACCAGGTCGCGCCGGGTCGCGAAACAGCCGTGGATGACGTTGGCGGTCATGCCCATCTCTCGCGCGATGGCCCGCAGTGTGATGGCGTCCGGCCTACTCGAGGCCATCAAGGCCATCAAGGCCATCAAGGCCATCAAGGCCAGTGCCACGCTCTTGATTTCGGCCGTGGTCTCGGCCCGAAGCCGCTCGCGCCCTCCCCTGCGTTGCTTCCGTGGCGTCCCACGTCTGCATGCACAGGGGAGCCCCATGTACATCGGAGTCATCGGAGCCACGGGGGCCATCGGCAGCCGATCGACAGCCGGGTCGTCGCCGAGACCCTCGACCGCGGTCACCAAGTCAGGACGTTTGGTCAGGCGCGCGGCACCGTCTCTGCGCAGCGAGCCGGAGTCTGATAACCGCTCAGCAGGACGAGCGGCCCAAGGCCAGTCAATACAAGGCGCGTTCCAGTGCTGGGAACACGCTGCTCAGCGTGGAGCGCGGGCGGTTGATGGCGCGGGTGCGGTAACAGACCACGTCCGCACGGCGACGCGTGAACAGCTCGAGCTCGACGGTGGACTCGAGCTCGAGGGGACTCGTCGCCGGACCGCATCGGGTTCCTGCCGGATGCAGGCCTGTTCGGCGATGACCAGAGCGTCGCGGGCGTCGGTCTTTGCCTCTCTGCGATAGCCCTCGCCGGCTCGATTGACCATGCTGCCGGGGATAGAACAGAGGACTTCTTGCTTGTAGTTGACCAGGAGCGCCAGGTGCAAGGCGCAGCTGGAGGGATTCCGGCTCTCCGCTGAGGACTTGACCAGGGAGCACAGTCGCTCTGACCTTGTCGATGGCCAGGAAGGGGTGAGGCCTTGCCGCTGTCGATTCCGGCCCAGACCCGGCTCATGGCGCTCCAGACGTTGTGGGCGCGACCTGTGCCACGGGCGACCTGGCCGGCATGGGCCTTCACAGCGATGCACAGTGAAACACAGCGATCCGTCACAGCGATCCGTTCGCGCTTCCCGCATCTGCGGTCGGGCCATCGTGGGTTGCCGGGCGGCCTGGCCACTCCAGCAACCGGGCGGCATTCGGATTGCGGCTATTCGCTCGATAAGACGATCTCGGCGCGAAATGTGTCAAAGAGACGTGCATGGTGGCTTCATGAACACCAAACAGATAGCACCCAAGAAGTCCGTTTCCCGACGACTCGCGGCCTGCGCCGCCCTGGCCTTTGCTCTCGCGGCAGCGCCGACGACAGCGGCCTCCGCTGCAGCCGCGGCACACACGCCTCACGCCGCGGCAAAGGCCACGGCTGCCCAGTCGAGCCCGACCGGCGGCCACGATGGCCACGGGCACAGCTGCGTCCTCATCCTCCTCGTCTGCGGTTAGCCGGCTAAAACACGGCGCTTGGAGGATTGCCCGTGCCAACAGGGGGATCGATTCCGCTGCCTGTCTCGCCGCCGAATCGTCCCCCTGTTGGAGTGACAGCCCCACCCTCGGGCACACTGACGCAGTCCACACGGCACCCTGGCCGTTCCCGTGCGCCCCGCAACCGAGACTTCCACAGCCGCCCGGCAGGGCACACCTGCCAGGGCATCCCCACCAGCCGGACGGCCGAGTTCCCGCCGACGGCGTGACGATGTCGGAACAACTGGTCAGAGGGCGTCACCGAGGGCAGCGCCCTGGTGTCCGGCGACAGACGCGACAGCTCCCACTCGTGTTCCATTCGTGTTCCACTCGTGCAGGAACGTCACCTCCCCCGACCGCTGTCCGGTGGCCTGTGGCGGCGAGGAGACAGCCACCGGCTCGCCCTCGGTCTGAGCGGCCTTGCGGGCCTCCAAGTCGACCGCGTCCGCGGTCAGGGTCCTGACCGCAGAGCGGAGACCAGGCCGGCGACCAGGTTCTCGCGGGGTCGCGGGGGATGTGCCGGCCCGGCGACAGCACCTCGATCAGTGCCTGAGTTCTTTCGGCGTCGCTGTGTGCCTTGACCGCCGCTGCCCACCAGGCATCGTGGACCGGGGTGAACTTGCCTGCGGAGCGGGCCTGTTTCGAGTGCGGTCGAGCCAGGGAAGGCGCCCGGCTCGCGGCTTCGGGGTAGCGGTCCGGCTCCAGGCGGCAGCCGTCCTTCGGGATCAGCCGCTCGCGCCGCACGACTTCCCCGTCTTTGTCGTAAACCATCAGGTGAGAGGCGTACGGCATCACCCTGACCCGCTTGCCGATCAACCGGACCGGCACCGAGTAGCGGTCGTGCGGACCGCGATGCGGCTGTAGCGGTCGACCCACGGCGTGAACACCCGTCCGGTCTCGAACGGCTCCTTCGGCAGCAACAGGGGCCTCTCGACCTCGAAGTACTCGTCGACCGTCCGCCCGCCGGGAACCGATTCGGCGTCGGCTGTCGTGCCGCTCCCACTGCCCGACCAGCACTGGTCTGTCTCCACCCTCACGTAGGACAGGCAGAAGGAGAACAGGCAGCAGGTGACCAGTTCGCCGACGAGGCGCACGCTCACGATCGTCCTGGTTGCCGCATGCCGCGCGCTGCCCGTCATCCGCGGCCGGTTCCCGGACCTGGCCGGCCGGGCATCCCGCGAGCAGATGTCCTACAAGGGCTTCCTCGCCGAGCTGCTGATGGCCGAGTGCGACGAACCGGGCACGCCGACTTGGCGCGCCTGTCATATCCGCCGGCCCGCCAGTCGTCTTCTTGGTAACAGGGCCGTCCGGCCCTGCCGAAGGAGCCCGAAAAGGGGACGAATCCATGTCACCGACAAACGTCCCTAAGGCGATCCCCGACACCTACCGCCGGGTCACCCCGTGCCTGGTCGTCCAGGGCGCCGCCAAGGCGCTCGAGTTCTACCGCGAGGTGTTCGGAGCCACAGAGCGGATGCGGTTCCCGGGGCCGGGAGGGACCATCGTGCACGCCGAGATCGAGATCGGGGACTCGGTCGTCATCGTCGAGGACGCCTCGCCCATGCTGGGAACCGAGGCCCCGCCCGCAGGCGGCCTGCCTGGCAGCCCGGCTTTCCTCTTCCTCTACGTCGAGGACGTGGACGCGGTCGTCGCACGCGCCGTGGAGCTGGGGGCGACGCTCAAGCGGGCGCCGGAGAATCAGTTCTACGGGGACCGGGACGGATCCATCGTCGACCCGTACGGGCACTGGTGGACGGTGGCCACGCATGTGGACGACGTGGCACCCGAGGAGATGGAGCGCCGGATGGCCGCCATGCTGGAACAGGGAGGCGCCTCATGAAGTACGTGCTGTTGTTCGTCGAGACCGAGGAGTTCGCCCGGGAGTTGGAGGCGATGGGCCCGGCCGAGCGTGCACGGGCGTTCGAGCGGGTCAACGAATGGTTCGCCGCCCACGCCGGCAAGATCACGGGCGGGCAGAAGCTGCGGACGCCGGAGACTGCGACGACCGTACGGCTGGAGGGCGGGGAGCCGGTCGTGGTCGACGGGCCCTTCGTCGAGGGCAAGGAGGTCGTCAGCGGATACTCCGAGATCGAGGTCGCCGATCCGGACGAGGCACTGCACATGGTGCGCACCTGGCCCGGCTGCCCGGTGGTCGAGATCCGCCCAGTAGAGACCAGCCCGCTGGAGTGAGAGCCACGTGACGGCGCCGTCGTACGAAGCGGCCGAATCCCACGACCGGCTGGCCCGCGTGGTCCGGGAGCACGCGGGCCGGCTGGCCGCCTCGCTGATACAGGTGACCGGTGACTTCTCCACCGCGGAGGACCTGGTGCAGGATGCCGTGCTGGTGGCGCTGAAGCACTGGCCGGTGGACGGCATCCCGGAGCGGCCCGATGCCTGGCTGTTCACGGTGGCCCGGCGGCGCGGGCTCGACCTGCTGCGGCGCCAGGAGAACTACCGGCACAAGCTGGCGCAGCTGCAGTGGCCGCCGGACCAGGGTGAGGTGTCGGAGCCGGACGGGCGGCTGCGACTGGTCTTCACCTGCTGCCATCCGGCGCTGGCACAGGAGGCGCAGATCGCCCTCACCCTGCGGGTGGTGTGCGGACTGACCACCGCACAGATCGCCCGCGCGTTCCTGGTGCGGGAGTCCACCGTGGCCAGGGGGGCACCTCCCGCTCGAGCGAAGCCGAGAGTGGGGGAGCATCACCCGCGCCAAGCAGAAGATCACCAAGGCGGGGATCCCGTACCGCGTTCCCGACTACGAGGAGCTGGGCAGCCGCCTGTCCCAGGTCCTCGCGGTGATCTACCTGCTGTTCAACGAGGGCTACCTGTCCACCGCCGAGCAGGCGCAGTCGCGTGACCTCGCCGACGACGCCGAGTGGATGGCCGCCCTGCTGCACCGGCTGATGCCGACCGAGCCCGAGGTGGCCGGTCTGCTGGCGCTGATCCGGCTGCACCGGGCCCGTGCGGCCGCCCGATTCACCCCCGAGGGCACGCTGGTCCGGCTCCAGGACCAGGACCGCTCACTGTGGGACCACGAAGCGATCACTGCGGCCGCAGCCCTGCTGGCGCGTGCCATCAGGCGGCAGCGCCCGGGCCCGTACCAGCTTCAGGCCGCCATCGTGGCCTGCCATGCGGAGGCCGCATGCTGGGAGGACACCGACTGGGAGCAGATCGTGCTGCTGTACGACATGCTGCTGCACCTCGCACCGTCCCCCGTCACCCGGCTGCACCGGGCCGTCGCCCTCCGCTACACGCAGGGACCGCGGGCCGCCCTGGCCGAAGTGGACGGCCTCGCGGCGGAGCTCGACCGCTACTACCTCTTCCACGCCACCCGTGCCGACCTGCTACGCGCGCTGGACGACCCCGACCAGGCGCGCGCCGAGGACCGGCTCGCACTCGACCTGACCGCCAACCCCGCCGAACGCACCCTGCTCCAGGAACGTGCCGCCTCTTGACCGAGTCTTTGGTCCGCTGATTTGCGTTCGATCCCGGGTCAGGTTCCGCACCGGCTCGGGGTCGCTTCGCCGGTGAGGCGTCGGGTCATCAGATCGACCACGGCCAGGTGGATCATGGGATCATGGCTTCGGAGCGATGCGGATGCGCCTCGTAGTCGCGGGCGAGCCTGCGGTGCTGTATGAGTCGGCGGCTACTCCGCTCGATGGTCCACCGTCGTGGAATCACCGTGAACTCCTGGGTGCGCGACGGGCGTTGGACGGAGTGGACGTCATGCCGGGGCGGGCGCCGTGGTCGATGGCGGTGGTGCCGTAGTCGGCGTCAGCCGGCGTCCACCCACGCTTTGCGGATCCGGGGATGGGCTGCGGCGATGCGGGACAGCAGGTGGACGCCGGCTGCGGTGTCTCCGACGCGTGCGGCGGTGACCAGGACGGTCAGCAGCAGACCGCGCGTGTCGCAGCCCAGGTGGCGCTTGCGTCCGATGATCCGTTTCCCGGCGTCGGTGCCCTGGTCCGCGAGGTGCACGTTGGTGGAGCAGGCCGGTGAGTGCTCTTGCTGGATCCGGACCAGGTTCCCCTACGGGGTCGCGGAAGGCGCGGTTGCGCACCCCGTACGGCTGCTCGGTCAGCTTCTGCACCACCTCGACCCGCCGGTCACCACCTTCCCCAAAGTGCCGTTGGAGTCGGCGGTGGCCCGCAGCATTGAACCGTAGGTCCCCTGGCCATCATCTCCGCGATGGTGTGTATCTGCGTCACCCGGCTCACAGCGATGCGGTCTCGGATGCGGTTGCCCATGTGAACCCGTCCGGGTCGGTGAATGGCCCGGCATCGCTGCCGATCGTGAGCCGGTGCGATCCGGTGCCGTCGGGAGAGACGCCGGCGACCTTGGCCAGGCCTCGGCGCTTGTACAGCGCCAGTTTGACGGAACCCGACCCGGTGTCGAACTCGACGTACTTGCTGCCAAAGCTCTTCGCCACGGCGAGGCCGTGGTCGACGTAGAACCGCTTGCTCTCGGCCATGTCCGCGACTCCCAGCAGGAGCACGATGTCGTCGATCTGCCGGGAGGCCGGGCCGGTGTCCTTCTTCGACGACGATGCGACCTGCCAGATCGTGCCGTCCGGGGCCTGTACGACGCCCCCGTAGCCCCAAAGTGACTTGGCGGCGGGCTTCAGTGTCGCGGCGCCGGCGCCCACGGCGGCGTCGACGAGGGCGTTGACGTTGGCCGGCTGGGACACCACGAGCGACAGCGTGAACCCGCGGAAGCCGGTTGTCGGTGCCTCCGAGGTCCGCAGGCGTATCTGACCGCCCAGGCCGAAGGCAGTGGTGTAGAAGTGGTTGGCGGCGGTGGGATCGGCCACCTCGAGGGTGACGGATTCGATGGAAGTCATGACCACGACGCTAGCTGCGGCTCCGAGACTTGCGCTTCTCGATTCCTGACCAGAATGAAGACCAGCAGAGCCCTCGGGTCGCCGACCACCGTGATGCGTAGGCTCCGCGAGCGCGACGAGGCCACCGTGATCGTCTTCTGGTCCTCGCCGCTTCGGTTGGTACAGCGGCTGTTGAGGCGGAAATGCCAACGCGCGCCTTCCTGCCGACGGCGTCGGCGACGCCCTGGACAACGCGCTGACAGCCTCCACCGATCCCGGAGCGGTTCCACGCACAAGGAGACCGGCGCCTGCGCCTGCGCTTATCGTGGGAGTTCGCTGTAGCAGAGCACGGTCCCCTCGCCCGCGGCGCGTCACGCCGAACACGTCGCATCCCCGGGAACCGGGTCCGCTCACGACCGCAGGCATCGGTCGCCCACCGACCGTTTCGGCCGGTCAAGGCGGTCGACGCCGCCCGAGGCGATCGCCCCTTCGGCAGACCTGGAGTCGCTCATGACCACCGCTCGGGACTTGTCGATCGCCGCCGCCGGCTCGGAAACGGACCCCGCCGTGGAACCGGGCGACCTGTCGCTCGCCCTGGCGGGCGCCGAACTGATCGACCTCATCGCCTCCCAGGCCGTCAGCCTCGACGGCGACCGGCTCGTGCCCGGCGCGCCGCCACGGACCGATGATCCCCTGCTGCTCGAAGCCGCATCGCTGCTCATCCTCCCCGCACCCCACGAAACCGTGGCGGACTGGCTGTGGCGCCGGGGCCGCGACCTGGCCGCGCGCTATCGAGCCGCGCTCGCGGCAGAAGGGCTGGTGGCACCCGCACGCCCTCACCGCAACCCGTTCCGCAGGACCCGTCCGGCGGCGGACTCCCCGGCCCTTCGCCAAGCCTCCGACCGCTGGGCAGCGCGCGAGCCCGTCCTCGCCGGTCTCGCAGCCGCGGCCGGCATCACAGACCTGCCGAGCGACACGCTCGCCGGCCTGACGGACGAGCAGGGTGCCGTGCTGGCCGGAGTTCACCAAGCCGTCACGGAACTGGCCGCCGTACGGCAACGCAGATCCATCGAAGCGGCAGCCTTTGACAACATCTGGCGAGGCGAGTGACGAGATCAGCGGGCTGCCCGGCCCGTCCCGTCACCGGCCAGCTCCTGGGTGCGGGTGACGAGGCGACCGCACCCCCGGTGCCGGGCGGACCGGACCGCTTCGTGTGAAGTCGGCACGCGGTTCTTCGCTCGACACCTGAGCTGATACTCCTGTTGTCCGCGACGCCCTGATCGGGTTCTCGTAACGGGCTGCGCAATCGAGCGCCCCGCGAGGGCCGCACCGCCGGGCAACGAGCAGCCCGGCTCATGAAGGGACATGCTCGCGATCATCGACCTCTACCGTCGTTTCGCCGAGGAGACGAACGGGACGATGCGCGCCGAACTGCGCAAGGTCTTTGTCGACGGCCGAGGGCACGCGGTAGCCCTGCACCGCTTCACGGTCCAACGCCAACGGCAAGCGCTTCGACGAGGACGGAACCATCGTCTTCCGGATAGTAAGGGGAGAAGGCCACCGACCTCGACGAGTGTGCCGAGGACATCGACAGGGTCAACGACTTCTGGATGTGACCGACGGCAAGACATCCGGGCCCGCCGCACCGAAGACCCCGCCGTCCCTCTGAGGAAGAGGAAGGAGAGAACGGGGGTCTTCGGTTCGTTCATATCCCTGGTCTTCGTGCTGGGCGGAGTTTGGGTGTGCGATTTGTTTCGGGTCGGCAGCCTCTGGGTGATTTGGTTGGTGTTCAGCCACACCCGCTACACCTTCTAGCGGGCCTGCGCACAAGGAAGCCGCCGGCCGCCAGGGGGAAGCCCGGCCGGTGCTGTCGGGGCCGTGAGCGCCGAGGCCCGGCTGTCCGGCTGATCCAGCTGATGGGTGAGGAGGACAGCTCAGCCGTCGGCCGGCGCCGGTTTCCTTGGCCAGCTGGGGGTGGCGCACCGCCTTTCACTCCTTCGTCGCCGCCGTGGGCCGGATCGTCCTCACGGGCCACCGAGGCCGGGCTGGAGCTGCGTCCGAGCGACGTCGACCAGATCATCCAGTTCTCCATGCCCTGGGTGATGAACCACCCCACTCGAAGTCGGACAAGGCGCGGCGCTGGCCGTCCTCGCGGGCGATCTGCTGAGCGAGCACCTGGCGGTCGATGTATGGGGCGACGGCGACGAGGACCAGACGCTGCATCTCGGCCGGGCTCGAGTGCTCCCATTGCACCGGGCGTTCGATGTCAAAGCCACAGCGACGGGCGAAGGCCTTCCACCGGGGATCACCGTGCTCGCCGTCGCGGTACAAACTACGGCGCCGAGCCTGCCAGGAGGGCCATTGCCAGGAGGGCCACCTCCTGCGGCCGCCCCACCAGTGTTCTGTAGGGCGCTGCGCGTGAGCGGGCAGGCAGAAGGCCCCGACTCCAAGAGGGGCAACTTTGGTCGCGGCCCCCCGCCCCGGCGTCATCCCTTGGTCGGCCGCCGCGCGACCACCGACCGATATCGGGACGTGTCAGGACCTTCTTAGCGTGGGTCCATGACAATCGCGAGCAAGGAGAAGCCGGTGCGGCGCGGGGGCGTACGGGCCGAGGAGCGGGCGCTCGCACCCGACCTCGCGCGCGGCTTCATGTTGTTGCTCATCGTCCTTTCCAACACGGCCTTCCATCTCTGGGCGGCGCGGGGCGGACCTTCGGGATGGCAGCCCGTGGACGGCTCGTGGTTCGACCACGCGGTGCAGTTCACCATGATCACCGTGCTGGACCTGCGGATCTATCCGCTCTTCGCGTTCCTCTTCGGCTACGGGATGATGCAGCTCTATCTGCGGCAGACGACCGCGGGCACCTCCGAGCGGGACACGGTCCGGATCCTGCGCAGGCGCAGTCTCTGGCTGATCGTCATCGGCCTGACGCACTCCGCTCTGCTGATGGCGGGCGACATCGTCGGCTACTACGGAGTGCTGAGCCTCATCCTCGGCCTCGTCTTCCTGCGTCGAAGCGAACGCGCACTGAAGTGGTGGATCTGGATCGGTGCCGCCCACCTGGTCCTCGTGTCGCTGCAGCCGGTCGTATCGGCGCTGCTCCAGGGAGAGTTGGGGTCCCTCGGGAACGCCGCCGACGCGGATGCGGGCTACGTGGCGTACGCCGCGCAGGAGAAGAGCTGGCTCGACGCGGCCGGCACCCGCGTGTCCACCGGCCTGTATGTCACCTCCGGCGGCCTGCTCGCGCTCGTCGGCGGCGGTTACGTCATCTTCCTGCTCGGTTTCTGGGCGGCACGCCGCCGTGTCCTGGAGGAACCCGGACTCCATCGGACCCTGCTGCGCCGCACGGCCGTCATCGGCATCACGGTCGGGTGGCTCGGCGCACTGCCCGCCGCGCTCGCCCACGTCGGGGCCCTGGACGTACCGGACGACGCGCAGAGCGAAACGGGGGCGCTCTACCTGCTCCGAGAACTCACGGGCAACGCCGCCGGACTCGGCTACGTCGCCGCCGTCGCCTTGTTCGCGCACTGGTGGACGAGCAGGAGAACCCGACGGGGTTCAGCAGCCGCGGCGGCGGTCTCGGCGGTCGGCAAGCGGTCCCTGTCCTGCTACCTCGCGCACTCGCTGCTTTTCGCCCCGGTGCTGGCCGCCTGGGGCCTCGGGCTGGGCGAACACCTGACCAGCGCGACCATGGCGCTCTTCGCGGTCGGCGTCTGGCTGATCACTGTGGCGGGGGCGTACGCCCTGGAGCGCGCCCCGCCCGCTCCAGGG